>CAYRVS010000064.1:0-24808 GCA_964427725.1 uncultured Planctomycetaceae bacterium
CGTAGGCGGGCATCCCCGGTTCGTTGGCCCCCTTCAGTTTCGCGACCACCGAGCCGCACGACGGATAAATGTTGTCGCCGACCTCGATCGTCGGTTGATAACCGGTGAGCATCCACTGGGCGCCCATCCCGTGACCGGCGTTGGTGTGGAACGCCGATCGGACGACGGCGAGCTTGTCGAAGATCTTCGCCTGCAGCGGCAGATGCTCGCTGATCTCGATCCCCGGGACGTTGGTGGGAACCGGTTTGAAGTCGCCGCGATATTCCGCCGGGGCCTCGGGCTTGAGGTCGTACATGTCGAGATGGCTGGGCCCGCCGGCCTGCCAGATCAGGATGACCGCTTTGCGGCGCTGGGAGGTGGCCCCCAAGGCTTCGCGTTGCAGCAGCCCGGGGAGGCTGAGTCCCCCGATGGCGAGCGAGCCGATTTGCAGGATGTTCCGGCGGGTGACGCCGTCGCACGCGGTGGTCGATCCGGTGGTGAGTTCCAGCATGGCGGGCTCGCAGGGTGCATGGTGATCACAACGGGTGCAGATCGATCCGGCGATCAACATCCGTCAACGCATCAACACTGATTTGATTATCGTATCCCGACCGAGAAAACGCGAGCCCGATCGCTCACCAGCGGATTCGGCCGACGTGTTCGGATGTCGATTATGCCGAAGGGGCCTGCCGTAGCATGGCGTGGTCTTCGTCGGAAACGCCGAGCGTCCCGCTCACTCCGCCAACGCCGCACACGTCGCTTCGAGGTGCTTGGCCAACTCATCCCACGGATTCGCGGCGGTGGGGTCGTTGGGGCGATAGGGTTTGTGGGTGACGTAGAACCAGCGGGCATACGGCCGGGTCCGCGCTAGCGCGGCAGGGTCGAACTTGGACTGAGAGTGGACCAGGACCGCACGGGTCGACGGTGGATAATCAGAGTACCCGCCGAAATAGTCTCCCTTGAGCCGGACCGGATCGGGCCAGGTCGCCGCTTCGTGGACCACGATGACGTCGGCGACTTCCGCCTCAAAGTATCGGCCGGGGGTCTCCGCTCCGGGATTGGCGACGGTCGGCCAGTAACCCCGCTCGCCGGCGGCGTCGCGCAGTTGGCGTTGATGGGCGACGGCGGCGGGCGTGTCTTCGTAGATCATCTCGTCGAAGAAGACCCCGTGCGTCTTCGGATAGAGCCGCCGCCATTGCGCGAGGTCGTTCAGGACATCGGCGGCGGGGCGTTTCCCGTAGCCGGTCGCGACATACGACAAGATCACGCATCCCGCGCCGCGCAGCCGGTCGATCGCCTTCACATAGTTGGGATCGGCCGCCTCGCCGGGGCCGGACGCGGGATTGACGATCACCCAAAACGGCACGGTCTCAAAGCGTCGCTTGAGTTCGATCAGCCGGTTGTACGCCGGGTGGGTATGAATGTCGGCGGGGTAGACATACATCGGCACCAGCACCCCACTGCGCTGCTGGTTGGCCTGATGGAACTCCAGCGCCTGGCGACGTAAGTCGTTCGGGGTCGCGGGGTCCGCGCCTCGCACAGCGACGGCCGACAGCCCAACGACCAACACCAACCACCCGCGAACGGCGATCGACGGCATCTTGAAGCTTTCTTCATGAAACACGGCTCGGCACAACGGAAAGATCATCTCCCTCCCGATGGTCCACAAGCCTCGCGTGGCCCCTGTGGTCTCACGCGGATGACCCTATAATGGCTTCGTAACGGGTCGGTCGTCGATGGGTCGGGGTACGTCCCGACAACGACCAGCCCGAACCACGCGACACGTGCCGCTGTCGCCGACTTGTGGCTCCCCTGCAAGGTTGTCGTAACGATGCCGTTGGCTCAACTCCCCCAGTTGACGATGTCTCATTCCGCGATGGCCGTCCTCGAGGCTGCCGAACGCGAGAACCGGTTGACGCTGGTCGGGTCGGCGGAGGAATTGGCGGCGCTCGCCGTGCCCGTCGATCAGTGCGATCCGCAGGGCTTCTACACCGTGGGGTACGACGTTCCCGGGAAAGGGTATGTCGCCGAGGCCAAGGTCTGCCGCGTCCGCAACGGGATCTCCGCGAACTACTTGGAACCCTACATGCGGCGGCGCGATCCCGATTGCATGGTGATCGCAGATGAGACGGCGACCGATAAGCCGACATACCGGGCCCGGTTCGGCGAAGACTTCGCGCCGCTGCGGCAGGCGACGCTGGAATGGCTCAAGACGCAGCCACTGGCGTGCTTCTTTTTCGAGTCCGGGTTGCCCGGACAAGCCTTGAACGCGGTGGCGATCTGTCCGGCGAACGCAGGGTTCTTCGCCTTGGGCCTGGCGATGCTGCAGGGGATCGTCCCCCTCGAACGGATTCGCGCCCAAGGGGCCGATTACTTCCACGACGCGATCGTCTACGTCGCCCCGGTCTTCCGGCATACGCACTTCCAAGGCCGACAGGTGGTGGTCCACAACCGCCGCTTCGAGGAAGCGGGCCTGCATGAGCTCTTCAGCTACAACCTCTATCCGGGACCGTCCGCCAAGAAAGGGGTCTACGGGATGCTGCTGACCCATGGGGAGCGCGCGGACATTCCCTGGACCACGGCCCACTGCTCGACGGTGCAGGTCATCACGCCGTACGACAACATCACCACCATTATGCACGAAGGGGCCTCCGGCGGCGGCAAGAGCGAAATGCTCGAACGGATGCACCGCGAACCCGACGGCCAGATCCGCCTGGGGACCAACACCGTCAGCGGCGACAAGCGACATCTCACCATTCCCCGCGGCTGCGACCTCCGCCCCGTCACCGACGACATGGCGTTGTGCCATCCGCAACTCCAACAACACGACGGCCGCAACCGCAAGCTCTCATTGATCGACGCCGAGCAAGGCTGGTTCGTGCGGGTGAATCACATCACCCAATACGGCACGGATCCGCATCTGGAATCGGTGACGGTGTCGCCCCCCGGACCGCTGCTGTTTCTCAACATCGACGCCGTGCCGAACTCGACGGCCCTCATCTGGCAGCACATCGAAGACCAACCGGGTTCGCCCTGCCCGAATCCGCGGCTGGTGATGCCGCGCGCCTATGTGCATGGCGTGGTCAATGAACCGGTGACGGTCGGGATCCGTAGCTTCGGCGTCCGTTGCCCTCCGTGCACCAAGCACGCTCCCAGCTACGGAATTCTGGGGCTGTTCCATGTCCTGCCGCCGTCGCTGGCGTGGCTGTGGCGATTGGTCGCGCCGCGGGGTTACGCCAATCCGTCCATCGTCTCGAAGGGGGGCATGGAGTCGGAGGGGGTCGGCTCGTACTGGCCCTTCGCGACGGGCCGCAAAGTCGATCAGGCGAACATCCTGTTGCGACAGATTCTTGAAACCTCGTCGACGATGTTCGTCCTCATCCCGAACCAGCATATCGGTTCCTGGAAGGTCGGCTTCGCGCCGCAATGGATCGCGCGCGAGTACCTGTCGCGCCGCGGCACGGCCCCGTTCCGTAAAGAGGAATTGATGCCGTCGCGCTGCCCGCTATTGGGCTATCACCGCCACAAGATTCAGGTGGAGGGGCAAACCGTCGGCCCGTGGTTCTTCGACGTCTCGTCCCAACCGGAGGTGGGGGAAGAGGCCTACTATGTCGGGGCGAAGGAGCTGACCGACTTCTTCCACAAACACCTGCGCGAGTTTCTGCACGCCGACCTCGACCCGATCGGCCGCCGGATGATCGAAGCCTGCCTGGAGGGGGCGTCGCTGGAGGAATACGACAAGTTCACGCCGGCGACGTGAGTCCATGGGTCATGAACCGCGGGGATGGGACGCCTTGGCTTCCTGTGCGTCCACAACTCGCATAGCAGCCCGTTGATCTAGTCGTTCTTGCCGCTGGCGGTCAGGTGGCGGACCAGACCGGGTGGGTGGCGGCGATTCGGGGTCGTGGGCGACGGAACGAGTCCCTCGGGCCGCGCCAGGCATTCCAGAGCCACTGCTGCGCCAATGCCAGCGCGGCCCAGACCGCCAAGTCCGCCCATGCCCGCGGTTTGCCGCTGCCGAGCAGGCGTTCCAGGATCCGGCCCAGGTTGTGAGCCGCCACGGCGATCACGTAGCGCTTCGTGACGTCCTCGAAACCCCGCAGCCAGCTCCGACGCGAGCCGCCGGTGTCGCAGACCTGCGCGAAGCTCCGTTCGCAGCGCTCGCTCCTTTGACGTTGATGGCGGCGACTCTTCGGGCGTCGGATCCGGCGGCGATTGTTCAGCACGGCCCGGCGCTGCGACTCACTCTTGTCAATCCACTGCGAGGGATGTTTCGACTTCCGCTCGGGGATGTCGGTCCGCAGGCTCAATCGCGCGCAGAATTCCAGGCACTCCGCCGAGTGATCGCCCTTGTCGGCCGCCACCTCGTGAATGATCCGCTCGCAGCCCGCCTGCTCCAGATGCCGTTGAGCTTCGGCCACGCTCTGCGGCAGGGTCTGACTGTCGGCGTGCGTGCCGCCGTAGACCTCGGCCGCCACGATGATCTGGCTGGTCAGGTCGACCACGTGTTCGGCCTTGTACGCCAAGTGCGTGGTCCCGTCCTTCATCTTCGTGATCTGCGCCTCGGGATCCGTCTTTGAGACCCACTCCGCGTTGGAGACCGTCTTGTCCTTGCGGCCCTTGTCGAACCGCCGCAGGTCTTCGTCGGAAGGTTCGTCATCCGCGTGATTTCACCCGCTTCCAGCATCAGCCGCTTGAGATAGGCCTTCCAGTCCTCGCCGCCGTCACGCCGCACGATGCTCTTCATCGCGGCGTTGGCTTCCAGCGTGGTGCTGTCGATCCCCACTGTTTTGCCGTCGATCAGTTTCCGTTCGACGGCGATCTTCAAGACGAACTCGAAGACTTCGGCGAAGACCTCGGCCGGCAGCCGCTGCCGCGTGACCGACAGCGTGGTGTGGTCCGGGGTGTCCTCGTGCAGCGGCGTGCCCAGAAACTCCCGCAGCGACAGGCTGTCGGCGCACCGCCAGGCGATGCCCCGCTGCGAGTCGATCCCTTCGAAGTCGCCGATGAACAGCATGCGGAAGTAGACGCCGGGCGGGATGCTCGGCCGCCCGAGCGGGCTGTCGTCGTAAGATTGACGGCAGCGGGTTTCGATCCACTCGTCGAACCCGGCCGCCGCCAGCAACCTGTTGAGCTTCACATAGAACGGATGCCCGCCGGATTTCGGCAGGTCGCTCGCCGTGACGAACAGCGGCGGCTGCCGCTCCGACTTCCGCCGCCCCATCGGCATCCCCGCGCCCTCCGCTCCATCCCGCACCCGCGATCCGCACAGCGAACAAAGGCTAACACATCGCCGGCTGGCGGAGGAGAGTAAATCAACGGACTGCTAAATGTGACGCCGCAGAACTGATGCTCAATACGATGTTCGAATCGGATTCGCGACCGGCGAATCCCGATGAGGTGCGTACCAAGAACCACGGCGATACGGGGTTGTTCATCGGAACTCCTAACGTCGATGCGATGTACGAGTTCCTTACTCACCGCGGGATTGCCTCCGAGCCTCCCGTCGTCAGGCCGTATGGTATGAAGCAGCTATACGTGAAAGATCCCGACGGGTACAGCATCTGCTTCCAGTGGACGGCTGCCGAACAAAGCGGTGTACCGGAGCCGCCGATCACGCGGGATTCGAAGGCATAGCTTTTGTGGCGGCGGCCCGGTTACCGCGAGCGTTAGGCGGCAGGAATACCATGTCGCGGAAGCGCTACTCTCACCATACCCCAAACGGATGACACAGAATGCTGCTTGAGAACAAGAGTGCCGTGATCTACGGAGGAAGCGGTGCGATTGGGGGCGCAGTTGCGCGAGTCTTCGCAAGGGAAGGCGCAAAGGTGTTCATCGCAGGGCGAACACAAGCCAAGCTGGATGCTGTGGCACGAGACATCGCCGACGAGGCTGGAATCATCGAGACGGCGCAGGTCGACGTGCTGGACGAAAGGGCTGTCGAAAGGCATGCCGGCGCAGTCGCCGCGACCACCGGCGGAATTGATGTCGCGCTAAATGCAGTGAGTTTCATGCATGACCAGGGAACTATGCTGACCAGTCTCTCGCTGGAAACCTATATGCATCCGATCGATACGTTTCTGCGATCGCTGTTTATTACGAGCAAGGCTGTGGCACCCCATATGGGCAAGAGCCGCCCAGGCGCAATCCTGACGCTGACGGCGCCGGCGGCCAAGATGGCTGTGCCTGGTCACCTTGGCCACATCGTAAGCTGTGCCGGGATTGAAGCGTTTTCGCGGGCGCTGGCCGCAGAACTCGCGCCGCGCAATGTGCGGGTGCTCTGCATCCGACCACACGCCATCGCGGACGCCCCCGAAGCGGGCTCCTTTACTTGCGCTTTGTTCGAGCCAAAGGCCAAAGCCGCTGGTCTCTCCGTGTCCCAATGGCTCGGCGGCGCAGCGGAGACAACGCTCCTCAAACGCTTGCCGACCTTGTCAGACGTGGCGGAGACCGCCGCCTTCTTGGCCTCCGATCGGGCGCCCGCTATGACCGGAACTGTTGCCAACCTGACCTGTGGCGCGCTCGTCGATTAGACAACGCCGCCTAACAACCGGTTGCAGCGGACGGTCCGCTCCGCGGCCCGCCGCTGAACCGGAGCGTTATGACTGGCCAACACTACCCCGGTGCCAGCTAAACTCAACTTTCTCCACTCAGCCCACGCGCGGGTCATCGAAGGTCAATCCGAGTTGGCGGTCGCTGATTTCTACCCATCCGATGTATCGATTGCGCGTTTCCGCGTAGGGAGCGCGGCGGGTGGTTTGGATCGTTTCCGGAAGCAGGCCTGTGTGCCTCCGACCGGTTGCGGATGGCATCCGGTCGGAGGCGTCGTTCAGGCTTGATCAACGCGATCAGTAGCGGAAGGACGTCTGGACGTAGAACTGAGTGGCGTCGCCGCGGGGGGCGGTCGCATCGATGTATTCGCCGTACCAGAACCACGAGTAGCCGGCCTGAATGTCGAAGTTCGGATTGAAGGCGTAGTAGCCGTAGAGGTCGACCGCCTGACCGACGTCGCGGCCGTTGCCGGGCGCGCCGACCGGGGCGCCGCCGACGTTGTAGAGGGTGTCCCCGTCACTGGCGAGATTGAACCAGTGGACGGCGGAGGTGATCGCCATTTTCTTGGTCGGGCGGACGTCGGCCTGAATCGAGTAGTTGATCAGGTTCTGGCCCGCGAGGTTGTCGCTGATCGCCCAGAAGGCGTGTCCCAACGGGAAGAGGACGTCGAACGTGTTGTCGTGCCCGGAATTTGCGGCGTTCTGATCGCCCGAGCCGTAATAGAAGTGGGTATGGAGCCGCGGGGTCCAAAGGGCTTTCTTCCAGGTATGCCCCGCGACGGCGGCGAGGAACCCGGCATTGACGTACTCACCATTATCTTCGCCGTTTTGGAAGCCCCCTTCAACGTCGAAGTCGTAGACGCGGAGCTCGTTGCCGCACCCGTCGGTGATGGGGCGGACAACCCCCCAGCGGGAGCCGAGGGTGTGCCGCGAGCCATCGGGCCGATTGGCGAGGTCGTTGGCGGTGTCGAGGTAGAGCCAGTAGAGGTCGAAGACGTTGTTCTTCTTGCCGGTGTAACTGTAGTAGGTCCCGGCGAAGTTCACGTCGTCGTTGGGAGTGTCGAACTTGTTGTCGAACTCGGCGACCGAGTTGAAGCCGGTCGCGCTGTTGACCGGCCGAACCAGGAAGGCGTCGAGGGTGAAGTCCTGGCCTTTGAGGAGGTAGCGGCCCCCTTCAAAGTTGCGACGGGTGTTGGCCCAGTCGAGCGGGGAGACGAGCCGTTGCCGACCAAACAGGAGCTCCTGCCGACCATAGCGGAAGGTGTGCGCGCCGAGCTCCCCTTTGTGGAACGTCCAGTCGACGAACAGATTCTGAATGTCCCAACGATTGACGTCGATCGGTTGATCGGGGGCCTCGTTGCCGAAGTTCTCGGCGTCGATCCCCTCGAAGTAGACGCGGAAGTCGCCGTACTTGGCGTCGATGTAATGCCGCCAGCGCCAGAGTTGGTTGTCGGCGTCGATGGGCCCGCCCGGTCGCAGGCGGTTGTCCTCATGCATATAGCGATGGCGGATTTCGCCGCCGGTGCTGATGGTGAGCGTTTCGCAGAAGAGCTCAGTCTGCATGTCCTTCAGCTCTTCGCCGAAGACGTATTCGTGATTCGGATCCTTCTTGTAGGAGAAGTCGTTGGTGAAGAACAACGGCTTGTAGGGCCCCGTGGGGGGGAGCGTCTTGGGAGGCGAGAAGGCCGGCGGAGCGGCGGGCTTCTTGGGGGCGGCGGCTGGAGCCGGACTGGGGACGCCGGTCGAACCGGGAATCGCCGTCCAGTGGTACGAGATGGGCGCGGCGGGGAGTTCGGCGACGTCGGCCGGCGCGGGAGGCATGGTCGCGGCGTCGAGGACGGGGGTCTCATAACCCGTCGCGGCGGGAACCTGCGGGACGGTTTGCGCCGCGGGTTCCTGGGCGGTGACGAGACTCACCGAGGTCAGACAGACGGTCGCCCCCGCCGTCCGCAGCCATGCTTTCCAACCACACACCACGATCGACTCCCTTAGGCTCGTTGCGTCCTTGAGCGCGCCACCCGGGAGGATGCTGAGTTGCGACGACCGGACCACCGTTCGTCGATTGATCTCCTCCCTGAGACCTCACCGACGGATCACGTCGGCCATGCCAGAGAAATCGGCGGAATCGGGCGAAAAGCGCAGTCACGACCGTGAGGTGAGGGAGGCTCCGGCCGGAAGCTTGCGCGGAGAGTCGACCCGTAGGGATGGACCAGACTTTGCGGGTCGCGGGGAGATGGCCGCCCGCGGTGAGTCGTAGGTCTGTTGGTCGAGTGCAAAGTCGTCGTGACTTGCCCGACCATACCATTCGCAGTCAGACAACCGGGGAATTGTCTATGTGTCGGACCCGAGATTCGTCCGGTTTCGGCTTCCCGAAACGAGCTGGAATTCGGTCATGAGGTGCACCAGCTCGACGGTCGACGTGACCTCGAGTTTCTTGAGCAGACTGGCGCGGCGGAGTTCCACGGTCCGCTCGGTCACATCGAGCCGCTCGGCGATCACCCGATTCGATTGCCCGCCGAGAACCGCCTCCAGCACCTCGCGCTCGCGGGGAGATAACGAATCGATCCGGCGCGCGACGGCGGACCATTTGTCGGCGTCGAGGCGTTGGGCCCGATCGAAGGCGATGGCGGACTGCAACCGTTCGATCAACGTCTCGCGGGGGAAGGGTTTCTCGAAGAACTCGAGCGCGCCGAGCTTCAGCCCCTTCACCGCCATCGGCACATCGGCGTACGCGGTCATGAAGATCACCGGGACGCGGATCCCTTCGTTCAATAACCGCTCGTAAAGTTCGAGGCCCGACAGCCCCGGCATGCGGACGTCGAGCAACAGACAACCGGGTCGCTCGGGGCGATAGACCGCCTGAAACTCGGCGGGACTGCTGTAGACCTGAACCTCGATCCCTTCCGCGCGCAGCAGGTAGGTGAGGGAGTCGCGCATATCGCCGTCGTCGTCGACGATATGGACCACGGGTGGGATGAGGGCCTTAGCCAACATGCGAGGCCTTTTCGGGAGGGCTCACTACGGAAGCGGGGCGGACGTTGGCCCCCGGCGTCTCGGTTTGGCGGACGGGTAAGCGAATCGTCACACAGGCCCCGCCCGCGGGATCATTCTCGGCGGTGATCGTTCCGCCATGGGCTTCCATGATGGAACGGACGATCGACAGTCCCATGCCGAGCCCGTCGGGCCGCGTCGTGGAAAAGGGCTCGAACAACCGGTCAAGGACCGCGGGGGGAATGCCGGGCCCGTTGTCGCGGATGGTGATGCGGCCCCCGTCCTCGGCCCGCGTCGCGGTGATGCGGATGGTCCGTTCACGACCGGTGACCCCTTCCAGGGCATGGAGCGCGTTCTGCACGACGTTGGTGAGGACCTGACCGATTTGGAGGGCGTCACACTCGACGACCAGGGGTTCGGCCGCCGGCTCCAAGTCGCAACGGACCCGCCTGCGTGGCCACTCCGACGCGAACAGATCGATCGTTTCGCGGATCAGATGATTGAGATCCGCCTCGGCGACGGTATGCGGCCGCTTCTGAGAGAACTGTTTGACCCGGCGAATGATCCCGCCGGCCCGCAAGGCGGCGGACAAGATGCGGCGGAGCGGCTGTTCGAGTTCGTCGGCGGTGGTGGCGCCCTGCTCCAGGCGAGCCAGGCTCCCTTCGGCGAAATTGGCGATCGCCCCCAGGGGTTGATTGACTTCATGCGCCAAGCCGGCGGCGATCTCCCCCATCGACTTCAGGCGATCGGCATGCGCGAGCTGATCGGCGAGCGCCTGCGTCCGGCGCTCGGCGGCCCGTTGTTCGGTGACGTCCATCACCAGCACGATCCAACCGGTGGTTCCCTGGGCCTCATTGGTCAAGCGGCAAGGGGAGACCCAGCAGGTCCGCGTCGACCCATCCGAACGCCTTAACTCCCATTCGCGGGGCGCTTGCATCGCCCCCGCCGGTAGACTCGGCTCACCCAGCCAGGCGAGCTGTTGGGCGGGAAACAAGGAGTACGCCGAGAGTCCCCGCAGCGCGGTTCGGGGGCGGCCGGCCAACCGCGCGATTTGCTCGTTGGCATACAGGATTTGTCCCTGGGGATTGAGCCGCAAGAGCCCCTCGCTGATCGAATCGATGACCGCCTGATATTGGTCCTGCGTTTCGACGTACTGCCGCTCGAGGAGTTGGGTCGCGGGGCGGATCGCGAGCGTATGCAGCAGCCACATCGTCGCGAGGATGCCGACGGCAATCGTCCAACCCGTGCTGACGAGCTGTCGCACGCGGCTGCGGGTCTCCCCTTCGTACAAGCCGACAATGGCGTTCATTTGCGTCAGAAACCGGGGCTCGTGTTCCAACAGCGTCGCGAGTTCGCCCCGGCCGACGGACTGCGTGATGAGTTGTTCGTCGGGCAGCGCCGCCAAGCGCAAGGCGGCGTCGCGCATCGCCGCGAAATGGGGTTCGAGCCGCATGAAGGCGGCGGTGACCTTGGCGGGATTGCGGCCGGGGAGCGACAGCTCGCGGTCCCCCTGTTGCAGGCCGACGTGCGATCGCGTCCACAACGCGACGACTTCGGAAAGCTCTTGCCGCCGCGCGCGACGGCGGGCCGGTTCGGTCTCCTGCACCAACACGAGGGCGGTTTTGGTGAGGCGTTGGCTCAGCATCCGCTGGCGGCCCGAGACGTTGATCACGGGGGCATCGAACGTCAATTGCGACAATGCCGGTTGAATCAGAAGTTGATCGAGGACGATCAGCCCGGCGATGCACAAGAGCGCCGCCAGATAACGTCGATTGAGGGACGCCGCCGGATGCCTGCGCGACATGAGTTCCGCCACGTAAGCGGCCGTGGTCGACACGGAGGACGAGTCGGACATGGCGGCCGGCCGGGCAGGGGGCAATCGATGTGCCGTGTGATGAATGAGTGTCGCGTGAACAAGGCCGCAGGGGAGCGAGCTCACTCCGTTCTAGGAGCCCAGCTTGCCCATCGGTCTCGTGTCGGCAGCTTAACAATCCCGGCGATGCGCGGCGATGGAGTCCATGACAGGGGCATGACTTAGGTGACGCGACCGGAGCGCCGCTTGCGATCGATCATCCGGTGGTGACGCATCGCAGCGAGCCGTTGACTTTCGGTTATCCGTAGCCGCTCGAGGTGGCCCCGACCAAGACCACCTGGGCGCAACGGAGCCGAGCGACGGACTGCCGCTTCCGGGGGCAACCCTGCGCGAGAAATGTTCGCGATGTGCCGGCGTACGCGCCGCTCTGCTGTGGTGAGCCGGCAAATTCGACCTCGTTTCGCGGGGTTTCCCGACGTCTTTCCGCAAACGGCCTTCGGCTATCCGAATTTTCCGGGACTCGATCCTGTCTACGGCATGGGGCCGGACTAGCGATTGCATTGGCCCATGTCGGCCGGCTCGACGAAGAGCCCTCTCCATCAAGGCACACGCGACATGATCTCCGCCGCACCGTCCGCCGTACGTCGCACCCTCGTGGTCGTGGGGCATGGGATGGTCGGCCATCGGTTTTGCGAGAAACTCATCGAATATGACGTCGATGGGGAGTATCGGATCGTCACCTTCTGCGAAGAGCCGCGGGCGGCGTATGACCGCGTGGGACTCTCCGCTTACTTCGCCCATCGCGACGCGCAGAAGCTGATGCTGGCTCGGATCGAGTGGTATCAGCGGCACGGAATCGAGCTGCATATCGGCGATCGCGTGACCGAGATCGATCGCGGTCAACGCGTGGTCCGGTCGCAACGGGGGCTCGAAGTCGCGTACGACGCCATCGTTCTCGCGACGGGCTCTTATCCGTTCGTGCCGCCGGTCCCGGGAATCGAAAAGCAAGGGGTGTTCGTCTATCGCACGATCGAAGACCTCGAGCGGATGATCAGCCATGGCGCAAAGTCGAAGCGGGCCGCGGTCATCGGCGGAGGCTTGCTGGGACTGGAGGCGGCCAAGGCCACGGTCGATCTCGGGCTGGAGACCCACGTCATCGAGTTCGCGCCGCGGTTGATGCCGCGGCAAATCGACGACGCCGGGTCGAAGGTCCTCGTCAAGAAAATCGAAGCGCTGGGGGTCACGGTCCATCTGAATACGGGGACGAAAGAGGTCCTCGGGAACGGCCACGTCGAAGGGGTCGTGTTCAACGATGGCCGGCGGATCGACGTCGACATGTTGGTCGTGTCGGCGGGGATTCGGCCGCGGGACGAGCTGGCGAAGGCCTGCGGGCTGGAGGTCGGTCCACGCGGCGGCGTCACCGTCGACGACAAACTGCGGACCAGCGATCCCGACATTTTCGCGATCGGCGAGGTCGCGCTCCATCGCAGCATGATCTACGGCCTCGTCGCGCCCGGGTACGAGATGGCCGACATCCTGGCGACCAATCTGTGCGGCGGCGACAAGCGGTTCGGCGGAGCCGACCTGTCGACCAAGCTGAAGCTGATGGGGGTCGATGTCGCGAGTTTCGGTCAGTACGAACTCCCCACCGAGCAGGCTTCGCCGTTGGTCTGGGAAGACCCGTTCGCGGGGGTCTACAAAAAGCTGTTTTTCACTCCCGATGGCCAGAAGCTGCTGGGAGGGATTCTGGTCGGCGACGCCGCCGATTACGGTCGCTTGTCGGCGTTCGCCAAGCTGGGTCAGCCGATTCCGTGTCCGCCCGGCGAACTCCTCGTGCCGAAGTCGAACGGAGCCGCCGGCGGTGCCGACGACATGCCCGACGGGGCCCAAATCTGTTCGTGCAACAATGTCACGAAGGGCCAGATTTGCGCGGCGGTGCGCGGCGGCGAATGCGGCACGGTCGCGGATTTGAAGAAATGCACCCGCGCCGGGACCGGCTGCGGCGGGTGTGTCCCGTTGGTCACCGATCTGTTGAACGCGGAATTGAAGAAGTCCGGGCGAACGGTCAACACCCATCTCTGCGAGCACTTCCCGTACACGCGGCAGGAGCTCTTTCACATCTGCCAAGTGAAACAGATCAAGAGTTTCGCCGAGTTGATCGCCTCCCATGGCCGGGGGCACGGCTGTGAAATCTGCAAGCCGACCGTCGCGTCGATCCTTGCGAATCTGTTCAACGAGCTGATCCTGGACGGTCATCGCGACACGTTGCAGGACACGAACGACCGCTTCCTCGCCAACATGCAGCGGGGGGGACTCTACTCGGTCGTCCCGCGGGTGCCGGGCGGCGAAATCACCCCCGACAAACTGGTGGTGCTCGGCGAAGTCGCGAAGAAGTACGGCCTGTATACCAAGATCACCGGCGGACAACGGGTCGACCTGTTCGGGGCGGCGGTCCATGAGCTCCCCGACATCTGGGAAGAGCTGGTGCACGCCGGCTTCGAAAGCGGCCATGCCTACGGTAAGGCGCTGCGGACCGTGAAAAGCTGCGTCGGGACGACGTGGTGCCGGTTCGGCATCGGCGACTCGGTCGGTTTCGCGATCCGCATCGAGCACCGTTACAAAGGGCTGCGCGCGCCGCACAAACTCAAGTCGGCGGTGTCGGGCTGCATCCGCGAATGCGCCGAAGCCCAAAGCAAAGACTTCGGCCTCATCGCCACCGAGAAGGGCTACAACCTGTATGTCTGCGGCAACGGCGGGGCCAAGCCGCGGCATGCCGATCTCCTCGCGGGGGATCTCGATGAAGCGACGGCGATCCGCTACATCGATCGGTTCCTGATGTTCTACTGTCAGACGGCCGATCGACTGACCCGCACGTCGGTCTGGCTCGACAAGCTCGAAGGAGGGATCGACCACCTTCGCGCGGTGATCATCGACGACAAGCTGGGGATCTGCGCGGATCTCGAACGGCAGATGCAGCTCATCGTCGACACCTATCGCTGCGAATGGCGCGACGTGGTGGAAGACCCGGAGAAACGGCGACTGTTCAAGCAGTTCGTCAACACCGACGAAACCGAGCCGTGCATTGAATTCGTCTCGGAACGAGGTCAACAGCGCCCGGTCGATTGGGCCAAGGACACCGTCGCGGTGAGTGAGCTGACACTGCCGAACGGCCGCAAACTGGGGGACCCGATCGCATCGCCGGACGCACGGACGTGGTTCAAGGTCGGCCTTGTGGGCGACTTTCCCCAAGATGGGGCGGCGACGATCAAGTACGGCAAGGTGCAGATCGCGGTCTACAACTTCAGCAGCCGCGGCGAATGGTACGCGACCCAGAACATGTGCCCGCACAAGCAGGCGTTCGTCTTGTCGCGCGGCATCCTCGGGGATCAGCAAGGGGAACCGAAGGTCTCGTGCCCGCTGCACAAGAAGAATTTTTCGCTCAAGAGCGGGGCTTGTCTGACGGGCGAAGCGTATCAGATCGAAACGTTCCCGGTGCGGATCGAACACGGCGCGGTCTATCTGTTGGTGCCGCCGACGGAAGAACTCGACGAACGCCTCGCGACGTCCCACTTCTGCCACGGCGACCAGGTGAAGTTGTGTCACGAAGTCGCGGCGACGTGATGTTTGTTCCTGGGAAGGGAACCACGAAACACACGAAAGGGCACGAAACGAAATGAAACACCGGATTGATGGCCTTCCCCTGGCTTGTCTTTCGTGAGTCTTCGTGCTTTTCGTGGTTCCTCACCTCTCTGATTTTTTCCGTGTCAATCCGTGTCTTCCGTGGTTCCCACCTGAGCTGAGCAAGACACAGAATCCAGAAGCCCATGTCGATCATGACCGAACCATTTCCGCTGACGACGACGGCTGCACCGCCGCGGGCGGGGTCGGTGCGGACGGTCATTGACGAGTATCTTGCGGAGCAACAGCGGCTCACCGCGGTCGAGAGTTTCAGTCGCTGGCACACCGCGACCACGGTGCCGGCGCAGCAGCGGTACTACGCCTCGTTGCTCCCCGCGACCGCGCCCGGAGTCGATGAACAGTACGCCTTCGAGGTCGATCTCGATCGCTGCAGCGGCTGCAAAGCGTGTGTGACCGCGTGCCATGCCCTCAACGGGTTGGATGAACACGAGTCGTTCCGCGATGTCGGGTTGCTCATCGGCGGGACGACCCAGCTCCCGGTGATGCAGCACGTCACCACGGCGTGTCATCACTGCCTGGAACCGGCGTGCGCCATCGCCTGCCCGGTCAACGCCTACGAGAAGTCGCCGACGACGGGGATCGTCAAGCATCTCGATGATCAATGCTTCGGCTGTCAGTACTGCACGTTGGCGTGCCCCTACGATGTCCCCAAGTATCACGCCGCGAAGGGGATCGTCCGCAAATGCGATCTCTGCAGCGACCGGCTGGCGGTGGGGGAAGCCCCCGCGTGTGTGCAGGCGTGTCCGCATGAAGCGATCGCGATCCGGATCGTCTCGACGCGGCAAGTGATCGACGATTCGCTGTCGCGACAGTTTCTGCCCGGGGCCCCCGAGCCGCAATTCACCTTGCCGACGACGACCTACAAGACGAATCGAACGTTCCCGCGCAATCTGATCCCGGCCGACTATCACACCCCTAAACGCGAGCACGCCCACTGGTCGTTGATCGTGATGCTGGTCCTGACGCAACTGTCGGTCGGGGCGTTCGTCGTCGAATTGTGGCTGACATCGCAATTGGGATTGGTTCTGGGCCGGACAAACGCCGAAGTCGGCAGCCTCGGCCAGGTCCCCGGACTCACCGCGCTGGTGTTGGGCGTGGTGGCCCTCGCCGCGGCGACGCTGCATCTGGGCCGGCCGCAGTACGCCTTCCGCGCGGTCCTCGGCTTGTCCCATTCGTGGCTTAGCCGCGAGATCGTCGCCTTTGGGGTCTTCGCGAAGCTCGCGGCGCTCTATGCGACCGCCGATTGGTGGCTGCCGTGGTGCGGGCTGCCGATCGTCGCCGTGAAGCCATGGCTGGGGCTCGCCGTCGCCGGGTCGGGACTGATCGGCGTCTTCTGTTCGGTGATGATCTACGACTTCACGCAACGCCCCTTCTGGAACGGCATCGACACCGGACTGAAGTTTTTTGGGTCGACCGCGATCCTGGGGCTGGCGACGGACCTTGCGACCATTTCGCTTGGCGGCTTCATGGTGGAAACCACGGAGCGCACCGCGTTCTTCGGTGTGACCCTGGTGCGATTGCTGGCGGTCGGCACGATCGCCAAGCTGCTGGTCGAACTGAAGATCCTCGCGACGTTGCGCGAACGGGTGCCATCCGCGCAACAGCGCTCGGCAGGACTGTTGGTGGGGGCGTTGCGGCCGGTCTTGTTGACGCGGATCGGCCTGAGTCTGGTTGGAGGGCTGTTGCTGCCGGCGCTGTGGCTCCACAGTGATCCGGCAAGCAGTTTCTCGGTGATTTTGGGAGTCGCCGTCGCCGTCACGTTGACCGCCGCGGAACTCGCGGAGCGGTATCTCTTCTTCTCGGCGGTGATCGCCAACCGGATGCCGGGAGGGCTGACGACATGACGTCGACCTTCGCCCCTCCCGCGATCCTCAAACTGCTCCCCCGGCGGTTGCAAGACTTGTTGCACGCCCAACAGGGGCCACTCACCCGCGAACTGCTGCGGTCGCCCGGTCGGTTCGGCCTCGGTCAATTGCCGGTGGCCCAACAGCCGACCGCGACGACCGACATGGTCTGCGGGTACTGCGCGACCGGCTGCGGATTGCGGATACATCTGCGAGACGGCGCGGCGATCGGCCTCAGCCCCGCGACCGAGTACCCCGTCAACCTCGGCATGGCGTGTCCCAAAGGGTGGGAAGCGCTGGAAGTGCTGAAGTCGAACGATCGCGCGACGACCCCGCTGCTGCGGAACTCGAGTGGCAAGCTTGAACCCGTGACGTGGGAGACGGCCCTGACACGGATGGTGCACGAGTTCCGGCAGCTCCGACAGGAATATGGTCCCGACTCGGTCGCGTTTCTCAGTACGGGGCAAATCCCGACCGAAGAGATGGCGCTCTTAGGGGCGGTCTTCAAGTTCGGCATGGGGTTCCTGCATGGGGACTCGAACACCCGTCAATGCATGGCGACCGCCGCAACGGCCTACAAGCAGTCGTTCGGCTTCGACGCCCCGCCCTATACCTATGCCGATTTCGAGGAATCGGACTGCCTGATCTTTGTCGGCGCGAATCCGTGTCTGGCCCATCCCATCATGTGGGAACGGGTGATGCGGAATCGCCATCAACCCGAGATCATCGTGGTCGATCCGCGACGGACCGAAACCGCGATGGCGGCGACGCAACATCTCGCCATCGCGCCGAAAAGTGACCTCGTCCTGTTCTATGGCGTGGCGAACCAACTGATCGAACGGGGCTGGATCGCTCACGAGCGGATCGCCGCTTCGACCACCGGCTTCGCCGCCTTCGCCGAGTTCGTCGCCGCCTTCACGATCGAACGGGTCGTGCAAGAGACCGGGCTATCAGCCGCGCAATTCGAGCGGTTCGTCACCACGATTCATGAGCGAAAGCGGGTCTCGTTCTGGTGGACGATGGGGGTCAATCAAAGTTACGAGGGGACCCGCGTCGCCCAGTCGCTGATCAATCTGGCGCTCATGACCGACAACCTCGGCAAGCCCGGGACGGGGGCAAACTCGATCACCGGCCAATGCAACGCGATGGGGTCTCGGCTCTTCGGCAACACGACCAATCTGTTCGGCGGCCGCGACTTTCTGAATCCGCACGATCGGGAGACGGTCGCCAAGTTGCTCGCGATCGACGCAGCCCGCATTCCGCGCGAGAACAGCCTCGCCTATCACGAAATCCTGGAAGGGATCCTCGAAGGGAAGATTCGCGGCCTGTGGGTCATCGCGACGAACACCGCTCATTCGTGGATCAATCAGAATCAGGCCCGCGACATCCTTGATCGGCTCGATTTCCTGGTCGTGCAGGACATGTACACGACAACCGAGACCGCAGCGATGGCCGATCTCGTCCTCCCGGCGGCCGGCTGGGGCGAGAAGGACGGCACCGTCATCAACTCGGAACGCCGGATCGGGCTCTTCAAGAAGGTCGCTCGCGCTCCGGGTCAGGCGCTCGCCGACTTCCACATCTTCAAGGGGGTCGCCGAGGCCTGGGGCTGCGGCGACATGTTTCGGGAATGGTCGAGTCCCGAAGCGGTCTTCCACATCCTGCAACGACTGTCGGCGGGACGACCATGCGACTTTTCGGGAATCGAAGGGTATCGCCACATCGATGCGGCCGGGGGGATTCAATGGCCCTATCCGGCGGAGGGCGCGGATGAAGCCGTCGAACGTCGCCTCTTCGCCGACGGCCGGTTCTTCCATGCCGATGGTTGCGCGAAATTCCTGTTCGATCCGCCGCGACCGATGCCGGAGCCCGTCAGCCCGCGCTATCCGCTGCTGCTGCTCACCGGCCGCGGGTCCGCGTCGCAGTGGCATACGGGGACCCGCACCAGCAAATCAGCCGTGCTGCGGAAGCTCTATCCGCAATCGATCTATATCGAGGTTCATCCCGACGACGCCCGTCGCCTCGGACTGCGACCACACGCCTGGGTCGAAGTCGAGTCGCAGCGCGGCCGCTTACGCGCGAAAGCCGTGGTGACGCCGACCGTTCAGCCCGGCCAAGTCTTTCTGCCGATGCATTACGCCGAAACCAATCGGCTGACCGATGCCGTCTTCGATCCGCATTCCAAGCAACCGTCGTACAAAGCGTGCGCGGTGCGGCTGCGGGCGCTCTCGAAGGGGGAAGCGGCGGCTGTGGATGAAGAGGTGCCGACCGCATGAGCTCCACAAATTCCAACGACAACTCCCCCGCGGACGCGTCGATCGTCAGTCGCCGCAAGTTCCTCGGCGCCGCGGCGAGTCTGGGGACCGCCGCCGTCGTTGCGGGCTGCGGCACGGCGACCACGCCCGCGCCGTCGCCGACCCCCGCCGCGACCACGCCGACCGAGACCCCGGTCGGGTCGATGGCCGGCGAAGCGCCGGAAACGCCGGACATCAAGATCGGCATCATCGCGCTCACCGATTGCTCGCCGTTCGTGATCGCCTATGAAAAGGGCTTCTTCAAGAAGTACGGGATCAACGCCACCATCACCAAGGGGGCCAACTGGGCGGCGATTCGCGATGCGTTGTCGACGGGCGACATCCAGGCGACGCATATGCTGTTGGGGATGCCGCTCGCCTCGACGATGGGGCTGCTCGGATCGCCGAAGAAGCCGATGATCGCCCCGTGGCTGGTCAATCGGAACGGGCAGGGGATCTCGCTGAAGGCGAGCCTGAAGGGGCAAGTCGCGGGCGATCCCAAGGCGCTCAAGCCGCTGGTGGACGCCGCGAAGGCCGCCGGGACGCCGATGACCTTCGCGATGACGTTCCCTCCGGGGACGCATGCGATGTGGATGCGGTACTACCTGGCCGCCGGCGGGATCAACCCCGACAGCGACGTGTCGCTGGTCACCATCCCTCCGCCGCAGATGGTGCAGAACATGAAGATCGACAAGATGGACGGCTACTGCGTCGGCGAACCGTGGAACGCCCGCGCGATCAGCGAAGGAGTCGGCTTCACGTCGGTCGCGACGCAGGAGATCTGGAAGGATCATCCCGAGAAGGTCTGCGCGTTCACCGCCGAGTTCGCCGAAAAGAACCCCAAAACGGTCAAGGCGATCCTGAAAGCGCTCCACGAAGCGAGCGTGTGGCTCGACGATCTGGCGAACCGCGACGAGCAATGCACGATCGTCTCGGCTCCGACATACATCAACTGTCCGAAGGAGATCATTCTCGGCCGGCTGCAGGGGAAGCTCGACTACGGCGACGGCCGCAGCGTGGATGACCCCAACTACATGATCTTCAGTTCGCGGAACTGCAATTATCCGCAGCAGAAGTATGGCATTTGGTGGCTGACCCAGTTCCGCCGCTGGGGAATGGTCGAGGGGGCCCCCGATTACGCCGGGGTCGCGAAAGAAGTCCTCCGCGGTGACATCTACGAAGAGGCGATGCAGGAAATCGGCTACGCCCATGGCGGACCGAACATGGATCCCGAAACGCTGTTTGACGGCGTGACGTTCGATCCCACGAAGCCGGAGGAATACGCCACCGGGTTCGCGGTCCACAACGTGAAGGGGTGATTTGTTGGAATGAACCGAGGGGATGTGACCCCTCGGCTTCCGGTGGCGTCACCATCAATTCTTGTGAGCTGTGTCATGTCCGAACGTCGGTTTCCGCTCGATTGGTTGATCCTGCCGCTGTTGGGGATCGTCGCCTTCGTGGGGCTTTGGGCTCTGTCATCGTCGACCTGGGCGACCAGTTTGCCGAGCCCCATGAAGACGTGGGAGTCGAGCCGCGGCTACATCCTCGATCCCTTCGCCAAACGGGGCGAGATGGATCAGGGGATTCTCCGGTTTACGTGGTATTCGCTGGTGCTGGTGGCGAAGGGATATACGCTCGCGATCCTGATCGGGGTGCCGCTCGGCTTGTTGCTCGGGATGTCGAAGCAAGTCACACGGGCGTTCGATCCGCTGATTCAGGTGCTGCGGCCCGTCTCGCCGCTGGCGTGGTTGCCGCTGGGGCTGATCCTGTTCCAGAAGTCGGAGCCCTCCGCGATCTTCACCATCGCGATCTGTTCGATGTGGCCGACGGTCCTCAACACGGCGGTCGGGGTCCGGGCGATTCCGCAGGATTACCTCAACGTCGCCAAGGTGCTGCAACTGTCGAAGTGGACGCTGTTGTGGAAGATCATGCTGCCGGCGACGTTGCCTTACATGTTCACCGGGTTCCGCTTGAGCCTAGGGATCGCGTGGTTGGTGATCGTCGCGGCCGAAATGCTCACCGGGGTGCCCGGCGTCGGCGGGTTCCTGTGGCAGGAATACAACAGCCTGATCTATGAGCACATCATCCTGTGCATCCTGACGATCGGCTTCGTCGGCTTCGTCCTCGATCAAATCATGTCGGTGATCGAACGCCGGTTTAAGACGGCGTGAAGTCAATTGTTGATGCCCAGGGAAGGCCTTCCCTGGGCATCTTAAGGGAACCGCCCATGAGCACCCCCGCGTTACAACTGCTGCACGTCCGCAAGGGCTTCCCGCGCGACCGCGGCCGGATCGAGGTGTTGGATGAGCTCAATCTCATCGTCGATCCCGGCGAGTTCGTCGCGATTGTCGGGTTCTCGGGCTCGGGCAAGACAACCTTGATTTCGTTGCTGGCGGGACTCTTGCTCCCCGATGCCGGCGTGATCCGGCATCAAGGGCAACCCATCACCGGCCCCAGCTTGAAACGCGGGGTCGTCTTCCAGAACTACTCGCTGCTGCCGTGGCTGACGGTCCGGGAGAACGTCGCGTTGGGGGTCGATCAGGCCTTCCCGGATTGGCCGCGGGAACGCCGGCGTGAGCAAGTCGAAGAGTTCATCGCCCTCGTCAATCTGACCCCCGCGATGCACAAACGGCCGGCGGAACTGTCGGGGGGGATGCGGCAGCGGGTCGCCGTCGCCCGGGCCCTCGCGATGGATCCCGAAATCTTGTTGCTGGATGAACCTCTGGGAGCGCTCGATGCCTTGACGCGAGCCACGTTGCAGGACGAAATCGCCCAGATTTGGCGGCGGGACCGCAAGACGGTGGTCCTGATTACGAATGATCTCGACGAAGCGCTCCTGCTTGCCGATCGGATCATCCCGCTGACCGCCGGTCCGCGGGCGACGCTGGGCCCCTCGTTCATGGTGGCGGCCGATCGACCACGCGAACGCAAGGCGATCGCGAAGGACGCCGATTTCCGCCAGTTGCGCCGCGACATCACCCATTGGCTGCTGAACGACGCCCGCGGCAAACCGAGCGAGCCCACGCGGCCCGTGACCCCCGAGCCGCGCCCGGCGCTCGTGACGACATAATTGATGAGGATCGAGCCGTGTGCCACTGGCTTCGCCGGTGGTCTTTGCCGCGGATTACACCATGGAAACCCCACTGGCGAAGCCAGTGGCACACGACGTGCATCCCCGATGATGTCCAAGCGGCAGTCGCTCGCCGGCAGTCACAACGCATCCCGACAAGGGGCCTTCGATGAATCCCGCGATCGATCGTTATCTCGAATTGTGGCGCGTCACGAAGACCTTCCCGGGTCCGAAGGGGCCGGTCTCGGTCGTTCGCGACTTCAATCTGATCGTCAAGCAGGGGGAGTTCATCTCGCTGATCGGTCACTCGGGATGCGGCAAATCGACCGTCCTCGCGATGATCGCCGGACTCAGCGAACCTACGGAAGGGGGCCTGGTCTTGGCGGGGCGGGAGATCATCGGCCCCGGGCCCGATCGGGGCGTGGTCTTCCAATCGCCGTCGCTGCTGCCGTGGATGTCGGCCTTGGAGAACGTCACGCTCGGCGTCAAACAGGTGCGGCCCGATGCGAAAAAGGGGGAGATCAACGAGATCGCGGCGCATTCCCTGAAGCTGGTCGGACTCGGTGACGCGTTGCACGCCATGCCCGGGCAGTTGTCGCAGGGGATGCGGCAGCGGGTGGGGCTCGCCCGCGCGTTCGCCCTCGATCCCAAACTGCTGCTCCTCGACGAACCCTTCGGGATGCTCGATTCGTTGACGCGGATGGAGCTGCAGCAGGTGCTGATCGAGTTGTGGCTCAGCAATCGCAAAACGGCGGTGATGGTGACGCATGACGTCGACGAAGCCCTGCTGTTATCGGATCGCGTGGTGATGATGACCAACGGGCCGGAGGCCAAGGTCGGCGGCATCCTGGAGGTCCCCTTCGCCCGACCGCGCGATCGGACCACGCTATTGGAACTCCCCGAGTTCGAAGCGCTCCATGATCAACTCGTCGGCTTTCTGGAAGACCATGCGGTGGGACATGCGGCCGATCGTGTCGCGGAGCAGCGGTCGCGGCGGAGCGTCGACTCGGCCCCCGAAGCGGCGGTCGACCTCGGCGCCGAAGCCGATGAGCTGGTGACATCAGGGCTGTGATCCGCGTGCAGACCAAGGCACGCGATCGGCTCCCGTCCGACGATGACCACCCCACGCGGCGGGCGCTTCCCGGCGGAACCGGGCTGACGCCGCGTCGTCGGCCGCGATAAGATGGGACCGATCCCCATGAGCTAAGGGTCGGTCATGTCCGTGGAACCACCGTCGGGTTGGGAGACGTTCGCGCGGCTGCGTGGGCGGTTACGTCGACTGATTTGGTGGTCGGGCCTCAGTCGTACGCTGACCGCGCTCTTGGGAGGTCTCCTTGTCGCGGGGATGCTCGATTGGTGGTTGCGGCTCGACGACCCCGGCCTGCGCTGGTTGTTGTCGCTCACCATCGGCGGGGCGTTCGCGGCGGTGGTTTGGCGGACGCTGGTCAAACCGCTGCGCGAAGAACTTTCCGATGTCGTGCTGGCGCGGCAACTTGATCGCCGTTACCCCGGTTTGGCGCATCGGCTGAGCGTCGCCGCGGAGTTTCAAACGGGCCGGCTCGATCCCGCGCGCGGGTCGACGGAGTTGCAGGCGCTGGTGGTCCGCCAGGCCGCCGCCGACCTGCGGCAGGTGGCGCCCCACGAAGTGTTGGATCCGCGACGCTTGACTCCTTGGCTTGTAGGAGCGCTCGCGGGGTGTCTGGTGACGGGCCTGATTTTGTGGGCCTACCCGCTGGAAGGTTCCACGGCGATCCAACGGCTGAGCCGCCCATGGAGCGCGACGCCGTGGCCGCGCCAGACGATGTTGGAGCTGACCTATGCCGATGGTCGACCGTTGGCGTGGGATCCCCGGACGCCGCTCCGCGTGGTGCGCGGCGGGACGTTGGAGTTGGCCGTCCGCAATCAGCGCGGCGCCTTGCCGGCTGACCTGACGCTCGAGACCCGCATGCCGGGCGAGTCGTGGAGTGAAAGCGGCCTCCTCGCGACACGGTTGTCGTCGGAAACTCCAGGTAACGAACAAGCGGCGGTCACCTTGACCGCGTTGGCGGATCATCTCGAATTCCGCGTGAAGGGCGGGGACGACGTCGCGCAGCCGTGGCATGGGCTGGAGGCGATCGATCCGCCGCAACCGAAGCGGATCGAGCTCACGTTGACCCCGCCGAGTTACACCGGCTTGCCGGTCGAGTCGTTGTCCCCGGGCACCACACAGGTTCGTGGTTGGCTCGGCTCCACGGTGACGCTGAAGGTTGATGTCGATCGGCCCGTTGCGCGCGTGGAGCGTCGCGTCGGTGACCAGACCGGCAACGACGTCGTCCTCGCGGCGGATGGTCGGAGTTGGTCGACAACGTTGCGGATCGATCAACCCGGCACGACCAACGTGACGTTCGTCCAGCGCGACGCCTTGGGCTTCGCCGCCCCCGACCCGTTGACGCTGGAGCTGCGCGGCGAAGTCGACGCGCTCCCGCAGGTGGTGCTGCAACAGCCCGCCGGTGATCTCTGGGTCACACCCGATGCGGTGGTCGCCCTCGCCGCCGATGCGAGTGATGATCTCGGGCTGACCAGTCTGCAAC
>CAYRVS010000065.1:0-5614 GCA_964427725.1 uncultured Planctomycetaceae bacterium
GTCTGATAGACCGCGGCGGGCTCCTGCGCTTCGAGGACATCGGTCGCCCCGAGGTCGAGCCATGGCTTGAGCAACTCGTAAGCGGCGCTCAGCGTGTCCGTCGACGAGTCCCGCGTTGGGGGGGATGCATCGAGCGCTGGCGTGGTCTGTGAAGCGGACATCCCAGCCTCCATGGCAAATCGGCGGCATGCGGTCGAGGGCGCAAATCTCGTGCCGCGGCGGGCGTCCCGGCCCGGAAAAATCCTCGCTTTCCTAAAGTGAGTGCCAATGGGCGTCAGCCCGCCGTGGAGGAGGAGTGCAGGGCCGATGGTGAGGAGTTCAAGTCCGGACAAGCCGGATCACGAGAATTGGGAGGTCTGACTTTGAACCTTCGACCCGTCGCGATTGACCCCACGGCGGGCTGACGCCGCGCCGCTCTTTGGGCATGCGGCTGGTTGACAAGCGCCTTGGGACCGGAGACCCTGCGTCCCCACCCGATTCGACTCTTGGGAATACCCTACCGCCGATGGAACCTCCCCGCGATTTGTGGCCTTACTTTCGGACGCTGGCCGATGTGCCCGACGTCTTCGCCTGGAGCGCGTTCTTTCCGGTCGAGCGGCCGGTCGAACTCGATATCGGCTGTGGGCGCGGCATGTTTCTCTTCAACGCCACCATCGAGCATCCCGAGACGAATTTTCTGGGGATCGAGATCGACTACACGGAAGGTAGGCGGTCGGCCAAGCGATTGCAGAAGCGCGGGTTCGACAACGCCCGCGTGCTCGGGGGGGACGCCAAGGAGTTCCTGCGGACCCGGGTCGCCCCGCAATCCGTGACGAAAGCCCATGTCTACTTCCCCGATCCCTGGTGGAAGCGGAAGCATCGAAAACGGCGACTCTACAACGAGGAATTCGTCGAACTCCTCGCCAAGGTGGTGATCTATGGAGGGGAGGTCCATTCCTGGACCGACGTCGAAGAATATTTCGGCGTGATCTCGGCGCTGATGAATCATCACCCCGAGTTCGAGAGCCTTCCCGCCCCCACGCCGAAAGCGGCCGAGCACGATCTCGACTATCTCACCAGCTTTCACCGTCGGCGAACCCAGGCGGGAGCGAGTACGTACTGTGGCTGCTGGCGGAGGCGGACGCCGGGGGCCATCACGCATTGAGCCATCCGCCATGCTCATAGGTCATGGCGCGGGGTCAGGTCGTCGAAATGCCAGGTCCACAGGTCGTGGGGGGCGTTGAACTCCCAGCGCCAGTAAACGCCGTCTTTGGTCGACTTCGACTTCAAATGCGCGCGTTCCTCCGCCGGGCGGTCGCGCTTGACGACCTCGAAGAGGTCGGCGAGGACGTCGACGTTCGCGCTGTAGTAACCGTGTCCCAGAAAACTGGTGATGTCGATCGCCGAGCAGTCGACCGTCTCGACGCCGGGGACGATCACAGGGGGATGGGCGTCTCCCGCACGCTGTTCGTCGTGCAGGCTTTTCGAGGCGATGAGCGCGGCGTCATGAATGCTGGCGTAGAGGGTGGTCCGTCGGCAGCGCTCGGCGACCTGGGGCGCCAACCGCCGAAAGTCGCTGACCCCGACATCGGGCGCGAGCAGCAGCAGTTGGTCGATCGGCTGCGCAGGAGCGTCGATGGGCCAGTCTTCGCCGAGGGCCTTCAGGACGATCCGATTCCCCATGCTGTGCACGAGGATGTGGATGCGGGCGTCGCGCGGGAGACCCGTGCGGAGTTGTGTCAGGAACGCCCGAAACGGGGCGACCGACGCGGCGTTGAGGTCCTCGTCGACCCCGTAGTAATGGACGCCCCCTTGCGAGGGCCAACTGTAGGCGAGGACCGCGCCGTTGAAGGGCATATCGAGGGCGATCTGGGCCGCGCGGGCCACGGCGTCGTTGAACTTGACGTTGAAGCCGTGGACGAAGATCAGGAGGTCCCGCTGCCGAGACCGCGTGACCTGATCGTTCACCCCGGCGAGGAACGTCTCCCACGGGGTTCCAGTGACGGTGTCGACACGGGCGAGGGTGTCGGGATCGACCGTGGGGGGCTCTTTGGGGCCACCGAGCCAGGCCGGGAGGGGCTTCGGCGGGGTCACGGCGGCATCTTCGCCGCGGCGACGTTTGGGGAGGGTCACTTGGACACGCCCGTACGACGGTTGAGTGAGGCAGCGTGAGCCGATCGCCGCCCGCGCGTCAGGGGAGAGGGTGACATCGCGATTGGTGGCAAAGAAGACGTTCCAGGTCGAGACGCCGTCGTCCCAACCGACGATGGCGACCGGTTCGTCATAGAGCGGCGCGTCTTCCTTCCAAGAGGCGAGGAGCGCGGGGGCCTCCTTGTCCTGGAAGGTCGTTTCGTACGCGGTGTCGTAGACGGTCCCCATCCGGCCGCGCGGCAGGACGACGTCGGAGGTCCGGCAGGCGATCAGCGCGAGCCACAAGACGAGCGGCAACCGTAAACCAAGCGACCGACGGGCGGAATCCGACATCGTCCCAACCCTGATCCCGAAGCCTTAAGCCTGCGTGAAGAGGCGGCAACTATCGTTCGGCGGGGGCGGGGTGTCGAGAGCAGTCGTGAAGCAGGGCGACGCGCCCCATCGGGCCGGTTTCCTCGGCCGGAGGGGAAAGGGCTGCGAGGAGATTCCCGCCTTGCTCCTTGAAAGAGCGGCCGGTGGAACGGGCCTTACGAGTGACTTTTCCGGTTGGGAAAATGCTGCCGGGTCGGTCTTTGATGGAGAACGACAGCCGGGCGATCGGCGCCATCCGCGCGGGCGTTAGGGATGGGAAGATCGGCGCGTCACCAGAGGTGCAATTGGCATAGGCGTGCAGGTGGCGGACGTTTCGCCCAAAGCGCCGCAACCGACCCATTGTGAAGCGGGATGTGGGGGTGGAGGGGCGTAGGGCGGCGTCAAAGTCGGGTCCATTTTGACTAAGCGTTACGGGTGGAAAACTTGGGTCGAAAATCGCCGTAAGTAATTTGGCATTTAACGACTTGCGAGATTCAAGGCGATTTGCGCGGGAGTCCGATCAAAGGGGTTAGTCCCGCTGTGTGCACGTTGTCTCGAAACCGGACTGTGATCACGGTGCGAGCCGAGCCGGGACTGCCGGGTCCGACGGGCAGGCTCGCCCGAGACACCTGCGAACGTACGTCAAACGGTCGAATCCCAAGCTGGAGCGTGAACGGATCCACGTCGGAACGCGACGCGCGTCGCCGGCGACACGAAACCTCGGGCGGAGTGGCTTGTTGCCGCCGGGTGTTCCGACACGAAGCCGATACGAAGTCCAGCAGGTCAGGACGACCCAGGTTCGAACATCCCAAGGGAAGGAGACGCTGCGTTATGTGGATCAAGATGAATGGCGCGTTGCTCGCCATCATGAGCATGGTCAGCCTGGCCGACGCCGGGTTGCTCGGCTCGAAGATGGGCTGCGGCGACGCAAAAGGTTGTGGCTGTGCCTCGACCTGTCAACCCGCCTGCTGCAAGCCGGTGATCGTCAAGCCCTGCTGCCCGAACGTCTATACGTATCAGCGGAAGTGCTCGGACATCAAGCCGCCTTGCTGTGACACCTGCTGCCCGCCGGCCACCTGCTGTGCCCCGGCCGCCGCTCCCGCCGCTTGCGCTCCGGCCGCTGCTCCGGCCTGTGCCGCTCCCGCAGCGTGTGCTCCGGCCGCTTGTGGTCCCGCCGCCGCTCCGGCGTGTGCCGCTCCCGCGGCGTGTGCTCCGGCCGCCGCGCCGGCCTGTGCTGCTCCGGCCGCTTGCGGTCCGGCGGCGGCTCCGGCCTGTGCCGCTCCCGCCGCTTGTGCTCCGGCTGCCGCTCCGGCCTGTGCCGCTCCCGCGGCCTGTGCCCCGGCCGCTTGTGCTCCGGCCGCTCCGGGATGTGCCGCTCCTAGTGCTCCGGCCTGCAGCCCGAAGAAGGGACTCCTGAGCGGGCTCTTCGCCAAGAAGACCCACTGCGGCAGCTACAACACCTGCGCCGCTCCGTGTGCTCCGGCCACGTGCGCCGCTCCGTGCGAAGTCCGCTGCTGCAACGCCGATCCCTGCGAAGTCGCGCAGTTGATCTACACGTCGCAGACCGCGTGCTACGCCAAGGACCGTCGGGCCGCCATCCACAAGCTGGGTGACAAGTTCGACTGCATCTGCAACCCCGAGATCATGACCGCCTTCATCGTCGGCCTGAACGACTGCGATGAACGCGTTCGCCGCAAGGCCGCCGACGAAATCGGCGATCAGATCCGCAAGAACTGCTGCTGCTGCCCCGAAGTGGTGGCCGCGTTGACCTGTGCCCTCGGCGACTGCGACAAGCACGTCGTCAAGCAAGCCACCGAAGCCCTCGAACTGTGCGGCTACGAAGTGGTTGACGGTTGCTGCGACCCGTGCGCCGCGACCTGCACCACGACCGGCTGCAACAGCGGGTGCGCTCCGGCCGCCGCTCCGGCTCCCACGCCGGCCCCGGCTCCGGTTCCCCCGATGACCACCAAGAGCGGCTCGGGCAACCTGCAACAGCTCCTCGGCCTGGTCGACTAGTTACGGCCGATCGACGCGAGTCGATCCCCGTGACTGGTGATGGCTGAAACGCACAACCGCCCGCCGGCGAGGCAACTCGTCGGCGGGCGTTGTCGTTGGATGGTTGATGGTTGAAGGTTGATGGTCGAAGGTTAAGACCAGGGAGCGAAGACCCGCTTGCAAATGTCCGGGGGAATTTTCTTGACCGCGTGATGGCGGGGCGGCATGCTCACGGGGCGTTTGGTGGATGGACGGCTTCCCGGGAGGCATGGATGATGAAGACCCTCGCGCTGCGTGTCGGATTGTTTCTCCTGTGTGCGGGCCCTACGGCGTGGCTGGGGTGGAACGCGATGCAGGCTGGGTTCGCGCCGGGGAAGCCGCAAGAGCTTGTGGTCCTGGCCGTCGATCAGGGATCCGAGGTCCGGCTTGAATCGGTGTCGTCTCCGAATCGGCTGATCGAACCGATCACGCTGCCGACGGCGCTCGCGGAGCCGGTTCGCAGCCCGACGTTCCGCCCGCGGAACGCTCCGACGCTTGAAGAGACGGACGCGCCGGCTCTGCCGTTCGAGGCGACGCGGAACGCCGAGCCTCTCGGGGATCACCTTTCGGAGGATCCGTTCGCCCAAGCGAATCCGGCGCTTCAAGACCCGTTCGCCGCGCCTGAGCCACGGGATTTTCCGCTGAATGAAACACCGCGCGGCACACGCCAGCCCGTTCCTCCGAGTGATGACTCGTTCGGCCTGGAGCCGGTGCCCGACGTCGAGGTGGAGTGGGTCCCCGAGACGACTTACGTCCCCGGTCCCAACGGCCTACTGACTCCCGTGACGCGGATGGTGCCCGTACCAAGATCCCCCGCCACGAAGGGGTTCGCCGCTCCCCCGACCGAGATTGACATGACCGCCCCCGCGGATGCCTTGCAGGTCGTGCGCGAGCCAATTAAGCAGCAACTACGGGCCGAATTCGAGCGCAAACTTGGTCAGATGACGGCCGAGGAGCTGCGGGCCGCCCTCCAGTCATTGCAGGATGAAGTCCGCGAGTTGCAGGCGCGGCAGCGGTTGGAAACCATCCGCCGGGAACTGGCGGCGATCCAACAGGAACTGCCGGACACCGCGCCGGCGGCCGCCGCGCGGCAGATGCT
>CAYRVS010000065.1:5624-24711 GCA_964427725.1 uncultured Planctomycetaceae bacterium
ATGCTGAGCATCGAGGTGCCGCGGGCGAAGTTGCTGAAGCCGTTCGCGCCCGCCTCCGATGATGCGATGCCGGTTTGGCTCGATTCATCGGAGCCAGTGCTTGTTCCCAATGACAATTCCCGCAGCCTGAAGGCGTTCAAGCCGGTGAAGGACATGGATACCGACGCGCCGCTGTTCGAACCTCCGCCGGCGCGGACCGCGCGGTGAAGTGTTTTCAGATGCCCCGGGAAGGCCTTCCCTGGGCATCCTCACTCAATGACTCACCGATTGACCAGATAAATCCCCGCGGCGATGGTCGCCCCCGCGAGGAGCAGGCTGACCGAGAGCTGGTCGCCGCGGAACAGCATCCCCAGCACGACGCCGAACAGCGGCGTCAGGAAGCTGAAGACCGCGATCTGCGAGGCGCTGTGCCGCTTGAGGACATGCGCCTGCACGGCGAAGCAGAGGCCGCCGACCGCGATCCCTTGATAGAGCAGGCCCCACCACGCGGGGACGGTGACGCTTGTGAAGTCGGGTCGCTCCCAGACGAGCGCCGCGAGCCCGAATTGCAGCACCGCGACGACGTCGTGCCAGAAGATCAGCTCCGTCGGGCCGATCACTTTCAGCGCCTGCTTGGTGTAGAGGAACTTGAGTCCCAAGAGCATCGCGCTGAAGAGGAGCATCGCGTCGCCGGCGAGACTCGGCGGATCGGCCTGCGCGCTCGGCTTGCCCGTCGTCAGCAGCAACGCGACGACGCCGACCGCCGCGAGCAAGAGCCCGCTCAACCGGCGGGCATTCAGTCGATCGGTCCGTGTCACGAAGTGTTCGAGCCCGACGACCCAGAAGACGAAGGTGTTGACGAACAGCGACGCATGCGACGAGCTGGTCCACGCCGTGCCGATCGTGAAGGTGGTGATCTGCAGGAAGAGGAGCGTCCCCGCGATGAGGATCGGCGGCCATTGCTCGGGGGCGACGCGAAACGAGACCCGCTCCCACAGGCACCAGACGACCATCACCGCCGTCGCGAGGAGGAACCGAATCCCGGAGACGGTGATCGGGGGGAGGACATCGGTGGCGTAGAGGGTCGCGACCGGGTTGCCTCCCCACAGCGCGACGGTGAGGAGCGTCAAGCCCAAGGTGGTGAACGTCAGCGGCGCGACAGTGGGGGTGGGGCGGGGAGGCAAGGAGGGTTGAGGGTTGAGGGTCAGAGGTAACGCGGTCGGGACATATCGAGAGCGACGATGAATGATTTCAAGATCGTAACGGCTTTCGTGTGCCACTGGCTTCGCCAGTGGGATTGCTCTCTGGTGATCCTCGATGGATTCCACTGGCGAAGCCAGTGGCACACGAAAGTTGGGGTGTTGGTTAAGCACACGCGTCATGAGATCAACGGACGGGGGATGCGTTCCTGGGGTTCGGGGGGCTTCGGCCGGCGCGGTGCACGTGGAGAGCGGTCTTTTGGTTCGGTGGGGTCGATCGGTTCGCGGCCGTGCAGGATCGCGGTCAACCGGCGCTGCTCCGTCTGGTTGACCTTCCGCAACCAGACGACCTCGCCCCCTTGCCAGGCGACCGTCGGCGTACCCCGCACATAGAGCAGCCGATTGGTCGCCAGCGCGGGGACGCGCGGCGGCGGGGTGATCACGCCCACGAGATTCAGCGGATCGACCGCGCTGAGCGTCATGACGTCGGGTTGCAAGCCGGTCTCGCGGTGCCGCCGCAACTGGGTGACGGTGGCCTCGAGCGCGAACTGTTCGCCCGCCACTCCGGTGATGAACCGGCCGCCGCGCAGTTCGCCGCGGGCCTCCATCCGGCGGAACCACGGGACCAGTTCCCACCACTTGGGCGCGGCGTCTTCTTGGGCCAGGAGATCGCGAAAGACGACACCCCAGCGGCGGAGCAGTTGCCACGCCCACGCTTGCAGCCGTTCTTGCGGATTGAGAGCCGTGGTTCCCGCGCCGCGACGCCAGATCGACCACCGTCCCGTCACCGTGCCCACAACGCGCCGGCGGACCAAGCCCGACGTCCCGCCGCGCGTCGGTCGACCGAGGATGTCTTTCCGCTCGGCGATCAACGACCGGAGGCCCGCGAAAGTGTCGGCGGTCACCAGCCCGCGACTGATCAATTCGCCGAGCGCCTCCTCCAAATGACTGGGCAGCATTCGCGTGGTTTGCAGGAAGTCATGGGCGAAGGTCGCGCCATGGGCCAACAGCAGCTCGTAGATTTCCGCCGCTTGGCTCGACAGTCCCGGCGGGATCCCTTCTCCGATTACGGTCCGCGAATCCTCGCCGAGGAGCCAGGGGACATCGCCGCGTAAGAACAGCGACAACGGCACGACGCGCGTCAGGTTGCCGCCGATCTTGTCTGGGTCGAGCTTGGGGGGGAAGAGCCGACCCCAGCCGACTTCCCCCGTCAGGCAGAGTTCATCGAGCCAAGTCGGTTCGTAGCCGGTCAAACGGGCCGGAAGCAGGTCGCGTTCCCAAGCAACCGCGGCGAGGTCAAGTCCCTGCAACTGCGACAAGACCTCGAACAGGCCGTTCGCGCCGCTCCGCTGTTCGCCGGGGACGAGGCCGTGATGTTCGAAAAGAAACCGCTGAAACGTGGCGACGTCGACGGGTTCGATCTGCTGCCGCAAGCCCGCCAACGTGCGGCGATGAATCCGTGCCAAGAGCCGGCGATGGCACCAATCGATCCGCGTGACATCCGGCGTCGACCGCGCTTCACCCTCGGGGACGGCCGGTGCGCGATAGTTCCCGCGCAACACGGCGCCTTCGCCTTCAAGGGCTTCAAGAATCGCCGCCGTGGTCGAAACGGGCCAGGCGAGATCGACGGCGAGTTCCGTCGCGGTGACGGGACCACAGTACTCGAGCCAGCCGCGCGCGATCAGGATTCGCGCCGCGGTGCTTTCGGTCTCTTGCTTGAGACCCGGAGGGAGCGTGAAGCCGGCGGGAAGCGTCGCTTCGGGCAGCAGCAACCGGATCGTCGGGAACCGCTCGATCGCGACCCAGGCGCGGCGGCCATCGGCAAGCGTGACCTCGACCGCGCGGCGTTCCGCATGCAACTCGCGGAACATCCCCCGCCATTCGTCGTTCGGGACGGGACGCATGACCGGTTGTTCGTCCGTCTTCGGTGGCTTCTCAGGCAAGTAGCCCATGGTGAGGAGCAAATCGTGCAGCTCGTCCCGATCGCGAATCCACGGGGCGGCTTCGGACACCACCTGTTCGATCGCCGCCGGAGCGAGCCAATCGAGCGGGGGCATGTCGGCGGTCAGTTCGCTGCCGGGACTCACCACCCGCGACCGACGTTCCTGCGCTTCGCCGCCATCGAGGAAGGCATAGGGCGAGGCGTTCAGCAGCTCGAAGCAGAAGGGCGAGGGCTCGCGGGTGTCGCGCGCGACGAGCCGATACTCGCCCGCCTCGATTTTCCGCAAGACCCCTTTCAGTCCTTCGATGTCCATCGCCTCGTGCAGACAATCGTGCATCGTCTGTCGGACGAGGGGATGGTCGGGGAGTTCGATGTCCCCCGTGTGATTCTCCAGACAACCGGTCAACTGCGGGAAGACCGACGTCAGCAAGTCCTCGGCCCGAAAGCGCTGCAACGCCGGGGGGACGCGCTTGCCGAACTTCTGCCGTTCCACGAACAACGCCCGCGTCACGTTCCACCGCCAGCGCAGATGAAACGGCGGCTGCACCAGAATCGCCTGTTCGAGCAGTCCTTCGACATTCTCCGACGTCAGCATCCCGAACAGGCTTTCGATCGGGAAGCTGTGCTGCGGGCCGAGCGACAGGATGAACCCATCGTCGTCGGCGGTCGCCTGCAGTTCGAAATCGAAACTGCGGCAGAACCGCTTCCGCATCGCATAGCCCCAGGCCCGCGTGATCGGCGCGCCGAACGGAGCATGGACCACCAGTTGCATCCCGCCCGACTCATCGAAGAACCGCTCGAAGACGATCTTCGTTTGGGTCGGCACCACGCCGAGAGCCGCTTGCTCGGAACGGACATAATCGACGATCGCCGCCGAGACCTCTTCCGGGCAGGTCGTCTCCTGTTCGACCCAACTGATGACGCTGGACGATTCCGCGCTCCGGCTGATGATCGCTTCGCGCAAGTCGGAGACCGCGGTCGAGAGTTCGATCGTCCGGCCGGGCGCTTCGCCGAACCAGAAGGGGATCGTCGGCGGGGCGCCATGGGCGTCGTGCACGACGACGTCGCCGTGGCGGACGAAGTCGATCTGCCACGACGTGTTGCCGAGTTGGAAGACGTCGCCGCGCATGCTTTCGACGGCGAAGTCCTCGTCGACGCTGCCGATCACCGTCTGTTCGGGCTGGGCGACGACGCGATACTGCCCCGTTTCGGGGATCGCGCCGGCGTTGCCGATCGCCACTGGCTTCGCGATCGGTCGCGCGCGGACCCGTTTGCCGACGCGGTCGTAGTAGACGAGCGCCCGATTGCGGCCGCTGCGCTGCGTCAACCCCTCGGCGAGCAACGTCAACGTCTCCTCGAACGTCTCGCGTGACAACTCGCGATACGGGTATGAGCGACGGCACAACGCGAAAAGCTCGTCGGCGTCCCATTCCTCGCACGTCGTTTCGGCGACGACCTGCTGCACAAGAACATCCAGCGGCGCGACCGGAATCCGGACTTCGTCGAGAATTCCCTGCCGAATCGCGCGGATGAGTCCCATGCACTCCAGCAGCTCATCACGGCTGAGGGGCATCAACCGGCCTTTGGGCACCGCGTGCAGCGAGTGACCCGAACGACCGACCCGCTGCAGAAACGTCGCGATCGACCGGGGAGAGCCGAGCTGCACCACCAGATCGATGTAGCCGACATCGATGCCGAGCTCGAGGGACGCGGTCGCGACGACCGCCTTGATCTCGCCCGCCTTGAGCCGCCGTTCGGTCTGATGCCGCAGCTCGTAGGAGAGCGATCCGTGATGGCTGCTGACGTGCTCTTCGCCGAGGAGCGCGCTGAGTTGATGGGTGAGCCGTTCGGCCATCCGCCGGGTGTTGACGAAGATCAGCGTGCTGCGGTGGGTTTCGACCAGCTCGGCGATCCGTTGATGGACCAGGGCCCAATGCTCGTGGGTGCAGACCGCCCCGATGTCGACATGCGGGACGTCCAAGGCGAGATCGAGGTGCCGCTGATGACCGACGTCGACGATCGTGCAGGGCCGCGCGGACATCACGGTTTCGTGGTCGGGCTGCGGTTGCGAGCCGACGAGAAAGTGGGCGATGCGATCGAGCGGTTTCTGGGTCGCCGAGAGGCCGATCCGCTGGATCGGTCGTTGACTCAGCGCGGCGAGTCGTTCGAGGGAGAGGGCGAGATGCGACCCGCGCTTGTCGCGAACGAGGGCATGGATTTCGTCGACGATGACCGTCTCGACGTTGCGCAGCGCGTCGCGGCCGCGGGGCGTCGTGAGGAGCAGGTAGAGCGACTCCGGTGTGGTCACCAGAATCTGCGGCGGCCGTTTCACCAAGGCGGCGCGCTGCGCCGAGGTCGTATCGCCGGTCCGTAACCCGACGCGCAACGGCGGGACTTCGAGTCCCTGTTCGGCGGCGAATTCGGCGATCTCGCGGAGGGGGACGTCGAGATTCCGCTGCATGTCGTTCGACAGGGCCCGCAGGGGCGAGACGTAGACGACCCGGACTTCCTCGGGGAGCGGGGCGATGCGGGCCTCGCGGAAGAGGCGATCGATCACCGCCAAAAACGCGGTGAAGGTTTTCCCCGAGCCGGTCGGGGCGGCGATCAGCGTATCGGCCCCCGTCGCGATCACCGGCCAACCGCGACGCTGCGGCTCGGTCGGCCCGCCGTATTTCCGCGCGAACCAGGCGGCCACCAGGGGATGAAACCCAAACTCGTCCACGACCGCCTCGCGAGGTGCGCGTTGTCCGACTCCGTTCGTTGATGCCTTGTATCGTATCGCGGGGCGTCCAGCGACGCATGGGGCGTGGGATAAGAGGGAATAGTGAATAGTGAATAGGGAATAGGGAATAGGGAATAGCGAGTAGCCAGAAGAAAGGCCCGTCAGCGTCCAAAGTCTGGCTATTCCCTACTCCCTACTCGCTATTCGCTTTCCCCCACCCCATCGCGCATGGCCCGCGCGCCGCGTCAGGTAGTCTCCCAGCGCCACGTGATACGGTTGATCGGTTCGCAGTTTGACGTGGTCGACCCCCGCCGCGCCGCATTCCCGCGCAAGAGTCTCGCAGAACGCGCGGTATCGTTCGAGATAGCCAGCGCGCAGCCGCCTGGGATCGACCGGGCGTTCCAACGGTCCCTCCAGGCTGCGGAACCGGGTGGGGCGTTGGAACGGAAAGTCTTCCTCTTCCGGCGCGGCGATCTGAAACAGGACGACATCGTGATTCGCCGCGCGGTAGAGCCGCAGCACTTGCGCGAGCGCCGCGGGGTCGTCGAACGCATCCGACAACAACATCACCAGGCTGCGACGACGGATCGTCGGCAAGAGATCGTGCATGACCCGGGCGACCTCCCCTTCCCGCCCCGGCTGCGTCTGCTCGAGCACTTCACAGAGTTGCGGGAAGGTGTGCCCCGTCGAAGTGGGATCGCGGCGCGTGACGATGCGGTCGGTGAAGGTGACCAGGCCGCAGGCGTCGCGTTGCTGCTGCAGGAGGTAAGCCAGCGTCGCCGCGAAGACCTTGGCGTATTCGAGCTTGCTGAGGGTCTGGCCCGCGTAGGCCATGCTGCCGGAGGCGTCGACCAGGAGATACGCCCGCAGGTTGGTCTCTTCCTCGAACTGCTTGACGTAGTATTCGCCGGTTTTGGCGTAGGCCCGCCAGTCGATGTGACGGATTTCGTCGCCGGTGGTGTAGTGCCGGTGTTCGACGAACTCGACGCTGGCCCCCTTGAAGGGGCTGCGATGCCGGCCGATGAGATAGCCTTCGACGAGGAGCCGCGCGACGACTTCGAGTTTGCCGAAGCGCGCGAGGGCGGTCGGATCATGCGTGGGAAGCTCGGTCGACATCGCAAAGGAAAGTGTAGCTCCCCCAGGTCCGTCGGACGACTATACTTGAGGGCCCAGGAGCGGGGGGACGTGAGTCCCCGCGGTGACGGAAACGTCAATGAGTGCGTCAATCACCGGGGGGGAGTGACCTCACCCCGCTCTGGGATGACGAACCGGGAACCTCCACGATGATCCAACCACCGCCCACCCTTTCACGTCGCTCCGCCTTGTCAATCGGCGGGTTGGGGCTCTTCGGGCTGACGATGCCCCGTTGCCTGCGGGCGGAATCGGTCGCCGTCCCACGGACCACACGGGCCAAGTCGGTCATCTTTCTCTATCAGTTCGGCGGCCCGAGTCACCTCGACACCTTCGATCCCAAGCCGCACGCCCCCGACGGGATCCGCAGCCAGTACGACGCGATCGCGACCGCATCGCCCGACATCCGGATCACCGATCAACTCCCCGAGCTCGCGAAAGTGATGGACCGCGTCACGCTGGTCCGGACGGTCCATCACACGATGAAGAATCACAATTCGGCGGCGTATCACGCCCTCACCGGGCATGCCCCGCCGGTCGACGATATCCGCCTGCGCGACTCGTTCGACCTGATGCCTGCGTACGGCTCGATCGTGCAGCGGCTTGCCCCCGCCGGGTCCGCCCTGCCGACCTTCGTAAGCTATCCGCATGTCCTGCGCGACGGCGAGATCACGCCCGGGCAGCATGCGAGTTTTCTCGGCAAGGGATTCGATCCGCTGCTGATCACCACCGATCCGAATGAGGCGGACTTTCGGCTCCCTGAGTTGACGTTGCCGGCGGGAATCACGCCTGATCGTCTGGCCGAACGTCGCGCGATGCAGCAACTCATCAATCGTCAATTGACCGCGCTTGACGAGTCGGCCCCGGCCCGGGGGTTGAGCGCCTACTTCGACACCGCGCTCGGCATGCTCCATTCGACCGAGGTTCGCGACGCCTTCGATCTCTCGCGCGAACCCGCCGCCCTCCGCGAACGCTACGGCCGGACGACGTATGGGCAAAGCTGTCTGCTGGCGCGACGACTCGTCGCCGCGGGGGTCAAGTTCGTGAACGTCTATTACGCCGAGAGCATCGGCGGACAGCGGCTGCGCGACGGGTGGGACACCCACGGCTTCAACAACACGCGGATGTATCCGATCCTGAAGGACTATCATCTCCCCCTCGCCGACCGGACGTTGCCGACATTGATTCGTGATCTGGAGGAGCACGGACTCCTCGACACGACGCTGGTCGTCTGGATGGGGGAATTCGGCCGCACGCCGAAGCTCAACGGGAACATCAGCCGCGATCACTGGCCGGGCTGCTACACGGTGCTCCTCGCGGGCGGGGGCGTGAAGCGGGGCCATGTCCATGGCCAATCGGACAAGCACGCCGCCTATCCCGACCGCGACGGCGTCCCACTCGAGGACCTCGCGGCGACGATGTTCGAGGCGCTGGGAATCGACCCGCACACCGAAGTCTACGATCGACTCAACCGCCCACGCCCGATCTCCGCCGGCAAACCGGTGTACGGCCTCTTCGCGTGATCGGTCCCCTCGACGCGGTACTAAGGGCCACCCTCGGCGGCTTCCCCGTCGACCGGTGTCAACGACTCGCGCAGCCGCAGCAGTTCCTCATGGCGGGGTTGCAGCGTCGTGCGGACCGTCGACTGATTGAGCCAGTAGACGAACCCTCCCGAGGCCAGAAACAACGCCCCCATCAGCACCGCGAGGAGGCGTCCCGCGGGCGATTGCAGGTCGGGCTGACGCCATAAGTCGAACACGTGTAGAACGAGCCCCGCCTCCAGCGGCAGGATGTACCACCACAGCACGTTTCGCAGCAGACCGAGCTGATGCTCGACATCGACCAGCGACTGCTCGACATGCTCGCGCAGCGAGCTTTCCGGCCGGGGTTTCGCCCGCCGCCGCCCACGATCGACCAGCAGGAACCCCGCCACGAAGGCCGCCCCCAAGGCGCAGACCAGGAGACTGGGGATGCCTTGCCGCCACCACATCGCGCCAAACACGCCGGCCAATCCCAGCCCCACGACGATCTCGACGAGATCGCGCCGCAGAATCGTGGCGGCGAAGTCGCGCTGATTCCGCCGTACCTCGGTTAACAGCGCGGTCATCAGCGCCGGAGAGGCCGGAGGTTGGTCGCGCCATACGCGGGTCACGTCATCAAAGCTCATCGTCTTGCTCCCGCCAGTCTCGGGCGAGCCGCTGCCGCAGCCGCGTCAGCTTCACCCCCACATGTGTTTCACTGAGCCCCAGCACCTCGCTGATCTCACGATAGCTCAAGCCTTCCAAGTGCATCACGACGAGTGACGCCTCGGCCGGCGGGAGCGCGCGAAGCAGGTCGTACAGCCGTTCCGTTCGACGTTCCGTCTCGGACGCCGGCGCGGCGGGGGTTTCGTCGAGCGTCCCCGCCGCGGGTGTACGGCGCCGCCGTCGTCGTTCGCCCCGCCCCCAGGCAAGCGCCGTGTTGAACGCGACGCGGTAAATCCACGTCGATTCTTTCGCGGCGTGTTGGAACCGCGGGAGCGACCGCCATAGCTGCAGCGCGATTTCCTGCCGCAAATCGTCCCGATCGACCGCCGCCCGCGCGAACGCCCGCACGATCCTCTCCAGCAGGGCCCCATGCGACGTGACCCAGCGAGTGAACACGGCGGCTTGTTCCTCGATGGTCATGCACGCGGCTCCCGTATGACCATGAGTGTCGGGCGACAGGGATTCCTTACAGCGGTCCTGAAATATTCGCCGGATCGTGTCGTTCCAGTCCGACCGATCAGAACGGCCCCTGCAGTTCGAGCGCCAGTCCCTTCACGTCGGTCATCGCGATCTCGTCCCGCTCGATCGCCCGGCTGGACGCGATGAAGACCGGGCCTTCGCGAGTCTCTTTACCCGGCGTCGGCAGGCGGCCATGGCTCCCCCGCACGATCGACGCATCGAGTCCGATGACGTCCATGTAGTAGCGGAAGCCGAGGAATTTCTGGGCCAGCCGTCGCGCCACCCGCAGTTTCGGCCACCAGAGGTGAGGATCGACGAACAGCTCGACCGGGTCGTACCCCGGCTTGCGATGGATGTCGACGGTGCGGGCGTAATCGGGGGCGACCGCGTCGTCGAGCCAGAAGTAATAGGTGAACCACGCCTCGGGGGCCGCGACGACCACCAACTCTCCCGACCGTTCATGATCCAACCCGAATTGCCGTTGTTCGGCCCGATCGAAGACGCCGTCGATCCCTTCCTGCATCGACAGCAGCAGCTTGACCCCCTTCACATCTTCCGGTCGCTGAATGTAGACATGGGCCACCTGATGATCGGCGACGGCGAACGCCCGCGACGCGCCGCAGTCAAGCGTTTCCCAGCCGAGGGCCTCGCGCCGCACCGTCAGATAGCCATGCTCGCGCAGGACGCGGTTGATGTGCACCGGGCGATGGACCCCCGTGATCGCGTACTCCGACAGGACGATGATCTCCATCCCCAGTTCGCGGGCCGCAGCGATCACCTTCCCCGCCTCGGCGTCGATCGCGCGGATTTCCGGCTCGATCCGCGGATTATCCGGGCCATACTTTTGCAGCGCGTAATCAAGATGGGGCAGATAGACCAACCCCAGCGTGGGGCGGTGACGATGCAAGACGTCGACGCTCGCCTCGGCGATCCACCGCGAACTGGTGATGTCGGCCCCCGGCCCCCAGAACTTGAACAGGGGAAAGACCCCGAACTTCGCCTGGAGCGCATCCTTCAGCTCCGCCGGTTGACTGTGGGAATCCATGATCTTGCGGCCGTCGGCGGGATAGCTCGGCCGCGGCGTCATCGCGTAGTCGACCGGCGCGTACATGTTGTACCACCAGAACATTTTCGCGGTGGTGTAGGCCGGGTCGCGCTCGCGGCCCGCTTCGTAGAGTTTTTCCCCCTGCATCAACCGGTTCGATTGCCGCCACAGCCAGACTTCCGAGAGATCACGAAAGTACCAGCCGTTGCCGACGATCCCGTGTTCGCGCGGCAGGGTTCCCGTCAAGATTGTCGCCTGAGCCGAGCACGTGACCGCCGGCAAGACCGTCCCCAGCGGCCGGGCGAAACCATCGGCGACGACCTGATTCAAACAGGGTGTGGCCGGGCCCAACATCTCGTGCGTCAGCCCGACCACGTTCACGATCAACAGCGGCTTCATCATCCCGGCGATGATGTCGGGGAGACCGAACCGGGGCAAGGGTCTGCATCCGTGAAAGGCGCACAATCAGGAATGACGTGACCGACTGAAAGTCATGTGACGGGGAGGTTCAGCCCCGCAGGGGCGACACGTGCTTGATCGAGCCCATGGATCGCCCTTAAAGGGCTCAAAGTCATGATCCGCCGACACCCCGATGCCGACGCGATGAGGCAAGACACTGCCGACCTTCGATGGTCGCGGCCTCTCGATCACAGACTTGGCTCGACCGTCGAAGCCCGATGTGCTCTCCCGGATTTCGCCATAGGTGCCAAATGATCGAGACCACTGGCGAAGCCAGTGGCACACGCACACAATCGCACTCATTCATTCCCTGGGAACTCATCAACCACGCAGCCGTTCACGGCTCATTCATCTCCCCCACCAGGAACCCGCCGGCATGTCGCGCGACGCCGATCTCGCCTTGATGCATGACTACGTGCAAAACCTGTCGCTGCGGCGGCATATGTACGCGGTCGAAGCCGCGGTCCGCGCGTACGCCCGCAAGTTCGGCGCGGATGAAGCCTTGTGGGGGACGGTGGGACTCTTGCACGACTTCGACTATGAACGCTGGCCGAATCCCCCCGATCACCCCTTACAGGGCTCGGCGATTCTCCGCGAGCGCGGTTATCCCGACGAGGTGATCCGCGCGATCTTATCCCACGCCGATTACCTGCAGGACCGGTATCCGCGCGAGACGCCGCTCGAAAAGACCCTCTACGCCTGCGACGAGCTCTGCGGCTTCCTGACGGCGTGCGCCCTGGTCCGCCCGGAACGACTTCGCGGCATGACCCCCGCCGGCGTCCGCAAGAAACTCAAGAACGCCACGTTCGCGGCGGCGATCAAGCGGGAGGACATCACCCGCGGCGCCGCCGACCTCGGCGTCGACCTCGACGAACACATCACCTTCTGCCTGACCGCGCTGCAAGCCATCGAAGCCGACCTGGGCCTTGAACCGACGGCGGCATGACGACGATTGGACCGCATGAAGGACGGAAGAGGAAACCACGAAAAGCACGAAAGGACACGAAACAGGCAGCCAACACACGCGACCCAAGCGAAGACCGGCCAAGCATCGAGGTCGACGTACCATCCGTCAGCCGGAATGTCTTTTTCGTGCGCTTTCGTGTGTTTCGTGGTTCCCCCTCCCGCATCCCGCGGCGTGAAGACCTACAGCAATCCGTACGCCGTCAGCGTCTCGCGCAGCTTCTTCGTTTCGGACTCGCCCAGCGGGGTCATCGGCAACCGCAACTCGCCGGAGTCGCGGCCGAGCATCCGCATCGCCGCCTTCACGGGAATCGGGTTCGTCGCGAGCCCCAGCATGTCGCGGCAGAGCGTGAAGAGCTTGTAATGGGCGGCCTGTGCGTCGGCGAGCCGGCCTTCCTGAAACGCCTTCAGCAGCGTGAGCATGTCCTGGGGGACGATGTTCCCGACTACCGAGACGACGCCGCTCCCCCCGAGGGCGAGCAACGGCAGCGTCAGACTGTCATCGCCGGAGAGGACCGTCAGGTTCGTTTCCGCGAGGGTCCGCGACGCCTGATCCATCGACCCCGTCGCCTCCTTGATCGCCACCACGTTCGGGAGCTCGGCGATCTTGGCGACGACGTCGGGCTCCATGTTCTTCGCCGTCCGCCCCGGGATGTTGTAGAGGATGATCGGCAGGTCGACCGCCTCGGCGACGGCCTGATAGTGCCGATAGAAGCCGTCCCCCATCGGCTTGTTGTAATAGGGGGCGACCATCATCGCGCCGTCGGCCCCGACGCTTTTCGCGAACTTGGTGAGCTGAATCGCCTCGGCGGTGCTGTTCGAGCCGGTACCGGCCATTACCTTGAGTTTCCCCGCCGCCCGCTGGCAGACGATGGCGATCACCCGTTCGTGCTCGTCATGCGACAAGGTCGGGCTCTCGCCGGTGGTCCCGACGGGGCAGAGCCCATCGGTCCCCTGGGCGATGTGCCAATCAACCAGCGCCTGGAGCGCCTTTTCGTCGACTTTCCCGTCCTTGAACGGCGTCACGATGGCCACGGTCAGACCGGCGAACTGTTCACCTTTGCGAGGCATGATTCGAGTCTCGATTTCGGGGAGCGCGCCCCGGGCGGTTCGATGAGAAAAACTCAAGTCGATCGGTCGGGTCACTCGCCCCGACCCTCGTGGAGCAGACTAGCGCCCCTTCCAATCAATCCCCGACATCTCGCCCAACGCGAGTAACAGCGCCGCGGTGCCGTTGCGGCCGTAACCACGCGACTGGACCGAGATGTAGAGTTGTTCGGCGAGAGCCAGCCCAGGCATGGAGAGACCCATCTTGCGGCTTTCAGCGAGCGCGATCCCCATGTCCTTGATGAAGTGCTCGACGAAGAAGCCGGGGTCGAAATTGTTCGCCATCATCCGCGGCGCGAGGTTCGACAGCGACCAGCTTCCCGCCGCCCCCGTGCTCACCGATTTCAGGACGGTCTCGAGATCGAGCCCCGCCTTGTATCCGTACAGCAGAGCTTCGCAGACGCCGATCATCCCCGTGGCGATCAGGATCTGATTCACCATCTTGGTGTGTTGACCCGCCCCCGACGGCCCTTGATGGACGATCGTCTTCCCCATCACCGAGAAGAGGGGCAGGAGCGCGTCGACAACGGCCTTGTCGCCGCCGACCATGATCGACAAGGCAGCGTTTTTCGCCCCGATGTCCCCTCCCGAGACGGGGGCATCGACACTGTGGACCCCCTTCGCGTTCGCGGCGGCGGCGATTTCGACCGCCAGCGACGGCTCGCTGGTCGTCATGTCGACCAGGATCGCCCCGGATTTCGCCCCGGCGAGGGCCCCATCCGCGCCCAACAAGACTTCACGGACGTCTTTGGGATAGCCGACGATCGAAAAGATCACATCCGATTGCTCGGCCAAAGCCTTGGGGGTCGCGGCCCAAGTCGCCCCTTTCGCGAGGAGCGGTTCGGCTTTGGAACGGTTACGGTTGTAGATTGTCGCGGCGTAGCCGGCAGCCATCAAATGGCCGACCATGCTCGAGCCCATCACCCCCGTGCCGATCCACCCGACACGCGTCACTCCCGGCGCAACCGCTGCGATGCCCATCATCAATCCCGCAGAATCTCATGTGGTCGGAGTCGGTTACGCCCCCTTGGGCACATTCCGACCAGCCGCGAAGAACTGAGTATATCGTCCGCGAGCGGACGCGTCATTTCCGGCGACGGGGACGTTCCGCCGCCGGTTGACTACAATACGCATGGTCGATGATGGGCGGGTCTCCCGGGGATACGTTGGTCCGGTGAGCGGCTCGCCTTCGCAAGGATGACAAGATGCGGATTCTGCTGGCCAACCCGCGCGGCTTTTGCGCGGGGGTCAACATGGCGATCGAGTGTCTCGACGAAACGATCCGGATGTTCGGTACGAACATCTACGTCTATCACGAGATCGTCCACAACCGCTACGTGGTCGACCGGTTCACCAAGCAAGGCGTCAAGTTCGTCGATCGGATCGACGAGGCTCCCGAGGGCTCGATCCTCCTCTACAGCGCGCATGGCGTCTCGCCGGAGGTCCGCGAGCAGGCCCGCGCCCGACAACTGCGGACGATCGACGCCACCTGCCCGCTGGTGACGAAGGTCCATCTCGAGGCGATCAAGTACGCGAACGAAGGGTATCACATCATCCTGATCGGCCATGAAGGGCACGACGAGGTGATCGGCACAATGGGGGAGGCCCCCGCGAGCATCACGCTGGTCGAGACGCCGGAGGAGGTCGCCCGGCTGCCGTTCGCCGCCGACGCGAAGCTCGCGTATCTGACGCAGACGACGTTGAGCGTCGAAGAGGCCGGGCGAGTGATCCAGGCGCTGCGGGCGCGGTATCCCCACATCGCGAGCCCACCGAAGGAGGACATCTGCTACGCCACGACGAACCGGCAGGAGGCGGTCTCGATCCTGACGCCGCGGGCCGATGTGGTCCTGGTCCTCGGCAGCCAGAACAGCTCGAACAGCCGCCGGTTGATGGAGATCGGCCGGACGTTCGCGAAGCCGGCGTATCTGATCGACGGGGCGGAGGAGCTGCGCGCGGAATGGTTCGTGAACGCGGAAACGGTGCTCATCACCGCCGGCGCGAGCGCCCCCGAAGTGGTGGTGCAGGACGTGATCCGGTATTTGCGGGAACACTTCCAGGCGGAGGTCGAAGAGGTGACGACCCGCGAGGAACACGTCTCGTTCCCGCTGCCGAAGGAATTGCGGCAACTGCAAAAGGCGGGCGCGTGAGGTGCCGTGGCCCGGTGTTCGCGCGGCCCAGTCAAGGAGCGGCGCTGCGTCAGCACGCCGTGCATGGGCCACGGCTTGCCCGGTACGGCACGCGGCCTGGGCGGTTGCCCCGGCCGATAGGTGATTGAGGGCTGGCGACGTTCCATCCACGTCACAGACACGGCGGGCTGACGCCGCGCCGCTTATTGTGGGCACGATTTTCGGGAATCACGCCGCGAGGGTCAATTCCTCGGCGACGGCGGTGATCTCGCCGGCCGTCAGCCGGTCCAATTGATCGGCGTAGCCCACCAGTAACGCGAAATCGCAGAGGCGATTGATCCGTCGCGGCAGTCCGCGCGAATGTTCGTGAATCGCGGCCAGCGCTTCTGCGTCGAAGATCGGCGCGGTGGCCCCGGCGATCCGCAGGCGATGCTCGACGTACGCCGCCGTCTCCTCGGGCGACAAGGGTTGCAGGGTCGCCACGAAGGCCAGCCGATCGAAGAGGGCGGGATAGCGTTTAAGTTGGCCGACCAACTCGGGTTGCCCCGCGAGGATGATCGAGAACTCGACCCGCTCGGCGCGGCGATAGTTCAGCAGCAGTTGCAACGTCTGAAAGACCCGGCGGTCGGCGATCAAATGGGCGTCGTCGAGCAGGATGACCGGTTGCCGGCCCGCCGTCGTCGCCTTGATCAATTGTTGTTCCAGCCGCTGGAGGACGTGGTCGAGCGAATCGTGGGTCGGACAAGGTGTGCCGTCCCCCGCTTCGAGTTTGGCGGCAAGGTACCCGAGGAGTTCCGCCGAGCCGAGTTGCGGGAAGACGACCGGAATGATCGGTCGACACGCCGCGGGGGCCTGTTCGCCGAAGGTGTCGAGCAGGCAGCTTTTCCCACCGCCGCTGGGGCCGGTGATCACCGCGATCCCCTGATGCTGCTCGACGAGGTACCGCAGCTTGAGGAGTGCCGACTCGTGGCTGCGCGCCGGATAAAAGAAGTCGGCGGACGTGCTGGTACGGAACGGAGGCCGGCGAAATCGCCAATGTTGTTCGTACACGGGAGCGGCTCCGTGAGTGGGGAGGGAGTGCGGACGCGAGGCGGCGGTCACTGACGATGCCGGGTCGCCCCCGAAGCCTGTCGAAACGCCGGCGACGTCACGGCGGCAGGGTCGATCTCGATCGTGCCGTCGAGCCACACGGGGGACGATCCCTCGACCGCCGGTGCCGGCTCCGACGAAAGGACTTCATAGTTCGCGAACTCCGAGGACGGCCCGGGGAGTTCGGGAAACGCGGGAGCGTACTCCGGAGTTCGCGGCGGGAGCGACGGCGTCTCCGCCGGTACGGGGACCGGCAGGTACGGGTCGGGAGTGCACACGGCTTCCAAGTCAGACGCGACAAACGGGGGGGCATCCCGCAATGACTCATCACTCATCGCCGAGTCTGCCGCGGCGGGATCGGCGGGTTGATGACTCTGTTGGACCGCGAGACCGATCAGCCCCAGGCCGGCGATCCACAACGGCAGCGCCAGCCACAAGAGTCGGCGAGTCGACCGTCCGGGCCGGTTCATCCGCGCCGACGGATCGTCGGAACCTGTTTTCTTATCGACACTTGAAGTCGCCTGCGCCATTCCACGCCCAGACACACGGTGAGCGAACGGGGACGGGCGGCGGGCCCCCCCATCGGTTCTATCGGCGAGGGCTCGGGGGACCTTGAGGGTTTTGCCGATTGAGTCAAGTTTGCGGGGACTCGGTGTCGGCCCCCTGCGCCGGCGGATGTGACTCAGGCACCGCATCTTCAGAGTTGCGTCGCGGGCACCAGCTTGTCATCGACACCGCAACAACGACCCAGGCGAGCAGCTCTGCGGCGGGGAGTTGATGCCGTCGTGCCGCGCCGCAGAGGGCGACCGCGACGGCGGCGCTCCCCAGCAACCACCATCGGCGGTCTCGGGGCCCCTCGGCGGCCAGGCTCCATCCCAGTCCCGCCATGACCAGCACCAACCCGGTCACCGTCATGAGCCAGGCCCACATCAAAGGGGTCATGCGGACTCCTCGGCAAAGCGTGACGCGCTGTTAGGGAATGGAGGACCAATTGTCGTGGCTGTCGATTCGCCCGCATTCCGTCTCGCGGACCACAGATGAGCCCAGACTACCGCCCCGCCCAAGACCAGCCAGCCCCAAGTCAGCGACGAGCCCACGCCGTCGGAAGACGCGCGTTTGAGCTGACGGGCCACCAACGCGGGACTGGGGAGCGCGGTGGCCCAGCGCGAGGGGGCCGCGCGATCCGCCTCCACCCGCAGCGCGAACGACGCCACGCCCAACCAGAGGACCGTGGCCAAGCATGCCGCCGCGGCGATCGCCCAGCGATCCGGTCGCCGCCCGTCGCCTTTCGGGGGATGGCCGACGGGATCGATCGCCGCCAAGCCCGCCGCGGCGAGCAGCAAGACCATCAGTTCCCAGGCCGACCACGCCGCCGCGACGCCGCTCAAGCCCGCGACCGCCAGACTGACCCCGCGTCGTGATCGACACGCGTTGGTCGCGAGTAATCCGATCAGCCCGCCGACCAAGGCGACACCCCCCGCGAAGAGCGCCCCGATCATCCGGAGATCGAGGTCTTCCGCCGCGGGCAAGCCCGACATGGCGCTACGCGCCGCGATGTATGCCAGCAGTCCGGTGTAGACCCAGACCATAAGCCCCATCACTCGGCGAGCATCCGATCGCGCGGGAAGACTCGCCGTGATGACGATCGCTGCCGTCCAGAGCCCGCTCAACAGCCACAGCCACCACGGAAACGCGGCCGACATCGCAGGGAGGCTCGTTCACGGGAAGGGTTTTGTGCGCCACCGGCTTCGCCAGTGCGACTCTCCGTCGACGATTCATCGCCCCACATCACCGGCGAAGCCAGATGGGGATGAAAGTGTCTGTTGTCCGGAACTCGGCTACGCTGCCGGGGTGTTTGCGAAACAGTTCCCATCGTTCCGGAGCAACAGACATGGTAAGCGTACCCGTTTACGTCGGCTTGGACTATCACGGCGATTCGATTCAGGTGTGCGTGATGACCGAGGATGGCCAGACTCTGCGGAACCGGCGAGTGCCCAACGAGGTGGGGGCGGTGATTGCGTGCGTGACGACCCCGACACGGAACGACCACGTCCTCTTGGTGCGGGGGGTGGCGCTCGAGGCGTGTTGCGGGGCGGCCGACCTGGCCACCGCGCTGGCCGAGGCGACCGAGTGGTCCGTCAAGCTGGCGCATGCCGGAGCGGTGCGGCGGCTGAAGGCGGGCCGCGACAAGACCGATCACGGCGACGCCTGGCATCTGGCGAATCTGTTGCGCACCAACGACCTCCCCGAGGTCTGGCTGGCCGACGACGCCACGCGGCAACTGCGGCGGCTGGTGCGGTACCGGCAGGGGGTGATGGCCCAGGCGAAGACGATCAAGCTGCGAATCCGCAGCCTGCTCAAGGACGAGCGGATCGTCGAGGACTGTCGCGCCACGGCCTGGACCAAGACCTGGCGCGCGTGGCTGCGGACGGCGCCGCTCGGCCACCAAGCCCGGTGGGTGCTCGACCGGGAACTCGCGCTCCTCGAACGGCTGGACGAGGAGCTGGCGGCGATCGACGCGCAACTGGACCTGGCGACGCGGGACGATCCGCTGGTGCAACGGCAGCGCGAACAGCCCGGCGTCGGGTTGGTGACCGCCTGCCTGCTGCGGGCGGTGATC
>CAYRVS010000066.1:0-13701 GCA_964427725.1 uncultured Planctomycetaceae bacterium
AAGCGGAACGTTTCCTGCCGGGATTCCGCCGGCGGAAAAGCGATCGCGCTGGTGGCGACGCGAAAGTCGACTCCCGCCGGATCGAGGCCGTGATCCCGAAGATTCTGCTGGACCAATTCAAGCTGCCGCGGGAAATACCCCATCGGATCGACGACGACGAACGGCGGGCGCTGATCGGCCGGGAAGGAACCGAGCATGGCACACAAGGTCCCTCCGGCGGCGGTCCCGATCTCGAGGGCTTTCCCGGCTCCGGGGGCGTCGTGCAGCATGCGGAGCAGCAAGGCATGCTCCGCGGGGGTCATTTCCGCTTCGAGCGTGGTGGCGCAACGGGGCATCGGAAGGTCCTTCCTCGCGGGATCAAGCGCGGGAAGAGTAGTCCCGGTCGGGGTTTAAGGACAAGCCCGATCTCGGGGACCCGTTTCCCAGCGAGTGGCTGACACGCCAAACCGAGATCGATGGCGACGCGGAGCACACGCTGGCGCATTTCTCCGTTGGCGTACTCATCGCTCGGCGTGACATCGGCGACCGGGTAGACTGGCATCCATGTTGATGGATGGATGCGTTCGTGGTCCGCGAGCATGGGGCCTGCTGATGTTGGCACATCACTGGTGGATGACCGGCTGGTGGGTCGCGGTTTGGGGCGGCTTGGCGGCACGTGCCGTCGGTGGGGCGGAGCCCGTTCATGACTGGACCCTGGTGTCGCCGAAAGCGGCCTGGCAGGCGCGCGATTCGAGTGGGGAGGTCGTCTTTCGCGATCGGATGTGGCTCTTTGGCGGTTGGCACGATTCCTATTCTCCGCCGCCGCGCGATGTCTGGAGCTCGGCCGATGGCGTGACGTGGGAACGGGTGACCGCCGAGGCGCCGTGGAAATTCAGCGACTTGCCGATGACGCTGGTCTTTCGGGACCGCATGTGGCTGATGGGGGGGTGGAAGGATGGCCGGCTGCCGACGCATGGCGCGACGAGCGAAGTCTGGTCGTCGAGTGATGGAGCCGACTGGCGGCTGGAGACTCCCGCGGCGGGTTGGAGTCCGCGACTCGCCGCCGGTGTCGCGGTCTTCAAGGATCGGATGTGGGTCGTCGGCGGGACCGAGAACTACTATTTCGGTGATGCGACGAGCCTGAAACGGGATGTCTGGTCGTCAGCCGATGGCATCACTTGGGAATGTGCGACCGCCGAGGCTCCGTGGTCGGCGCGGGCCTACCATCAGGTGGTCGCTCATGCGGGGAAATTGTGGGTGATCGCCGGGGGAAATTACGTCCCGGAGTACGAGGCCCGCCACGACGTCTGGTCGTCGACCGACGGAGTCCATTGGGATCGGGTGACCGCGGCGGCTCCCTTCGCCCCCCGGCTGTGGTTTTCGGCGGTCAGTTGGAAGCACCATCTGTGGGTGATCGGAGGGTGGTCGAATCAGCCCGCGAAGAACTGGGGCGACATCTGGGTCTCGCGCGATGGCCAATCGTGGCGGGAACTGAAGTCGAACGTTCGCTGGAAGGAACGACACGAGCACAGCGTCTACGTCCATCGCGACAAACTCTGGGTCGTGGGGGGGCATGCGAACCCGCTCAACAGCGAGGTCTGGTCGCTGGAGTTGCCCGAGGAGGTCGGGACAGACAAGTAACAGATGCCTACCCATGGCCATGGGTGGGCATCTCCCGGTTACCAAAGATCCATGCGTGGTGATTGCTCGAGCGGGGCGAGTTGCTGGTAGAGTTCCCGCGTCTTCGCGTCGGGCTCTTTGGGAACGACGAGCTTCACGACCACGTATTGATCACCGGGTTGCTTCGTCTGGGGATCGAGGGCCCCTTTCCCCCGCAATCGTAGTTTCTGGCCCGACGAGGTTCCCGGGGGAATGGTGACGACGACGGTCCCTTCTCCCAGCGTGGGGACTTCGACCTTGGCCCCCAGGATCGCCTCGCTGGGGGTGATCGGCACGTCGATCAGCAGGTTCGCCCCCTCGCGCCGGAAGAGTCGATGGGGTTCGACGTGGACCGTGAGGAGCAGGTCGCCGGGCGGACCTTGAAAGCGACCTGGTTGTCCCTGACCCGCCAGGCGGATCACGCTGCCGTTGTCGACTCCGGGCGGGATGCGCACCGCGAGCGTTTGGGATTTCCCATGGGCGTCGAGTTGGATGTCGACGCTGCCGCCGCGCACGGCGGTCTCGAAACTGACGCGGACGGCGGCTTCGAGGTCGCGGCCTTTGGCGGGGCCGCGACGGCGTCCGGTCCCGCCCCCCAACAGGTCGCCGAGATCGATGCCGCCGGAACCGAAGAGATCCTGAAAGTCGAACCCCGCCCCGCCGGGACCACCGGGGAAGGGCCCCCCCGCCGGACCGCGCCCCGCATGGGTGTAGGCCGCGCCGTAACGATCGTAGAGGCCACGTTTCTCGGGATCACTCAGGACATCGTAGGCGGCCTGCACCTGCTTGAAGCGTTCGGCGGCGGCGGGGTCGTCCTTTTTCACGTCGGGGTGGTTTTCGCGGGCGAGCTTCTTATAGGCCTTGCGAATCTCTTCCGCGGTGGCCTGTCGCGACAGGCCCAGCACTTGATAGTAATCGGGATCGGCCATCGTGCCTGGGATTGACTATGGGGATGACGGGGGGCGCGAAGACGATGCGCCCTTCACAAGTTTACGGCATCGTGGGGGAATTGTCAGGAACCGCGACGGGAGGGATCTCACACCGGCCGACGACGATCCCCGGTTGCCCCTCCGCGCGATCGTCGCTATTTTCTGACGGTCTTCCCGCCTCCGTCAACCAGGAGGCCGGGGATGCCGAGACGCGAGGCGCGAGGATTCGACGATGGGGATGATGGACGGCAAGCGGGGCCTGGTGTTGGGGGTCGTCAACGACTATTCCATCGCCTGGGCGATCACGGAAGAGCTTCATCGGCAGGGGGCGCAACTCGGTTTCACCCACCTCCCCGACAAGGATCCGGCGAATCCCAAGATGGCCCGCCGCGTCCATAAGCTGGTCGACTCGCTCAACCCGCTGATGGTCTACCCCTGCGACGTGCAGAAGGACGAAGACCTGGACGCCGCGTTCGCCGAAGCGAAGGCGAAACTCGGCCGGCTCGATTTCGTGGTCCACTCGATCGCCTACGCGCCGATTGACGATCTGAAGGGCCCGGTCCACGCCGTCAGCCGCGAGGGCTTTAAGACGTCGATGGACATCAGCGTCTATAGCCTATTGGGGGTCTGCCATCGGGCCAAGGAATTGATGACCGACGGCGGCAGCATCATCACCCTCACCTATCTCGGCGGCGAGAAGGTGATTCCCGGCTACAACATCATGGGGCTGTGCAAGGCGGCCCTCGAATCGAGCGTCGAGTATCTGGCGCATGAACTCGGCGTCGACCGCATTCGGGTCAATGCCTTGTCCGCCGGACCGATCAAGACGCTGAGCTCGTCAGCGGTGAAGGACATCGACCTGACGTTCAAGCTCTACGAAGCCGCCGCCCCGCTACGCCGGAACGTCGATGGGCCGGAGGTCGCCAAGACGGCGCTCTACCTTCTCAGCGACCTGTCGTCCGGTGTGACCGGCGAGAACCTGCATGTCGACGGCGGGTACCACATCATGGGGGCCCCGCCGTCGGAATCGAAGCTGGTCTGATGCTTTCCGAGGTCGCTCGGGGATGGCCATCCCCGAGCGTCTGGAGTCCTCTGATGACGCACGAGCCGCGCCGGGTCGGCATCGCGGTGGTTGCCCGGGATGGCGCGTACCTCATCGGTGTGCGGCCCCCCGGCAAACCCCTGGCGGGCTACTCCGAATTCCCCGGCGGCAAATGCGAGGCCGGCGAAACGTCTGCCGCGTGCGCGGAACGGGAATGTCTCGAAGAGACCGGTCTACGCGTCAAAGCGACCGACTGTCTGCTCGAGCATCGTTTCCGCTATGCCCACGGCGAGCTCGAACTTGGCTTCTGGGAATGCACCCTGGTCGATCCCGCCGCCATTCCTCGACACGGTTTCCGCTGGGTGCCGCCGGCGGAACTCTTCACGCTCAAATTCCCCGAAGCCAACGCCCCGTTGATGGAATTGCTCCGCGCGCGGCACGCCTGAAGGGCAGGGGGGAACCGCCGTGGCCGATCACGTGAGACGTGCGGTCTCAGACGGAAACCGATTGTCGTGCCGATGGCTGAAAACGGGCCCATGCAACGCGCCCGATTTCCGTCGTAATCGTCGGAATCCGATCATGATCGGAGCGTCGTACTCCGGCAGTTTTGGCCGATTGCCCAGCCGAGATCGGCGGAATGTGCCGGTCACAACCTGTTGAATGGTATGGATTTCCGTCATGTTGTGCCTGTCGGGACTTCGCGGCGTAACCCCTGTGAACCGGCTAAAGTGCTTTCCCGGCATTCTCATCAAGTTCGATACCCCGTCGCGTCGATTTGTTAAGGGATCGTCCGTCCGGCCTCACCTCGAGCGGCCTGAAGGGCGACTGAGATGTCGCGGCTGGGGCAGGATGGAACTATGCACCATCGGTTGCGCTTGTTCACGGGTGACGATGTCGATGTGTTGCCACTGCGGCAGCAGACGATGAGCGTCCGTCTGGGGGACATCACCCGTGCCCTGACCGACGCCGCCCGGCGAGATCGCACCTGGCTGCACGATTTCGAAGACGACGAAATCCGCGTCTCCGCCGACCTCTACGAGATCATCACGGCGTATGTCGAGATGCGGCCGGGAGCCTGAACTTCGCCGGGCTGAGAGACTTCACTCCGGATCGCTGGTGTGCTGACTACACCCACCGCGACGGATTGCGCCGCGACTTGCGGTTCCTGTGCCGCTTGAGCTCAAGCACCCGGGCTTTCGGGGTGTTGCGACGCAGCCGCGCTTGTTGCGACGATCAACCCGCCAAACTCCCAAGCCCCAAGGGCTTGTGGTCGGCATCCTTTCCGATCATTCCTTGCGCGAAGCACTGACGAAGTCCTTCCGGTTGATCACCCGCGGTATGCCGTTGGTGGTCCCATCCTGTCGGACCGCCGCGGGATCGATTCACCGGGGTTGGCCCGTCCTCACTTCGCCGGCAACCGGCGCGGTTGATCCTCACATCCCCGTGAAACGGTGTCGCGCCGGTGTGACATGCGATTTTCACGGGGATACTCAGCATTCGGCCCCGTGGCGGCCGCGATTGTTCCGGATTCTCCATGGGGTTTGTCGCGCCCCGAGAGAACGGGGCCCCCGGGCTACCGTGATCTGATTCCGTCTTAGGTCGTGGTGTAACCTCTTGCCCCATCGTCAGTAAGAGTCCTTGGTTCGTTGCCGGCAAGTCTTTTCGCGCCGAGTGGCACGGCATTCCCTAAGAAGAATCTTCCGTGAGCGACCCGCGAGCTGTCCGGCTCACCTCTTCCCCGAGTTCGAGACCATGAAAAAGATCGAAGCGATCATCCGGCATCACAAGCTCGACGATGTGCGAGCGGCGCTCGTGAGGCTGGGGGTTCAGGGGATGACGGTGACGGAAGTCCGCGGGTCGGGTCAGGCCCCCGGGCATGTCGAGGTCTATCGCGGTCAGGAGTATGCGGTCGATTTCACGCCGCGCATCCTGGTCGAGGTGATCGTCGCCGACGAGCAATCGACGCCGACGGTCCAGGCCATCGTCCAGGCCGCCCGGACCGGTCAGATCGGTGATGGTCGCGTGCTGGTCACGCGGCTCGCCGAAGTGATCCGCGTCCGCACCGGCGAAACCGGGGACGACGCCATCTGACGGGAAACGCCGAAACCCGGTCGCACTCCGGCGACCGACCCTGATCGACCCACTCCGCGACCATTGTCCGGACCACCGGGTTTCGTGTTTCCCGCAGCGTGTTTCCGGCGGTTTGTCTCGCCGAGCGATTGATTCCAGTCCCCTTCAACGACGGAGGTCATCATGAAAAAGGTCGAAGCCGTCATCCGGCACTTCAAACTCGAAGAGGTCAAAGACGCGCTGACCGCCGTCGGAATTCAGGGGATGACCGTCTCCGAAGTCCGCGGGTTCGGTCGGCAGAAAGGTCACAAGGAACAGTATCGCGGGGCGGAGTACACCGTCGATTTTCTCCCCAAGGCCAAGATCGAGGTGGTCGTCGGCGAAGACCTGTTGAAGGTCGTCATCGACACGATCATCAAGTCGGCCCGCACGGGCGAAATCGGCGACGGCAAGATCTTCGTCACCGAGATGGAGGAGATGGTCCGGATTCGGACCGGTGAATCGGGCGAAGACGCCCTGTAACGCGCCTCGCGATCGTGTTGGTCTCAAGCGCTCACGGCCTCGTGCCGGTCGATCCGGACATGCCGCTCGCCCGACATGTCCGCTCGACCGGCCCGGCCGAGTCACCCGTACCCCACCCAGGTTTCATTCAGCAACCCGCCGAGGCAGGCGGACCAGGAGCTCATCATGAAAAAGATCGAAGCGGTTCTGCGGCACTACAAGCTCGAAGACGTCAAGAACGCCCTCACCCAAGCCGGCGTGCAGGGGATGACGGTGACGGAAGTCCGGGGCTTCGGCCGGCAACGGGGTCACAAGGAAACGTATCGCGGCGCGGAATACACCGTCGACTTCCTCCCCAAGACGAAGCTCGAAGTCGTCGTCGCCGACGATGACGTCGCCAAGGTGATCCAGACGATCACCAACATCGCCAGGACGGGTCAGATCGGCGACGGGAAGATCTTCGTCACCAACCTCGCCGACGTGATCCGCATCCGCACGGGCGAAACCGGCCCGGACGCGATCTAACCGGACGCGATCTAATTCGCGCGACATCACATTTTATCCGGGGTCGGCGCGCGCTCCCGCTCCCCCATGTTCCCTCCACCCCGGCCGGGTCCACCCGCCGGGGTGTTTTCGCTGGGCGCGCCGTTCGCCCGGGGTTGGGCGAAGGTGGAGCATGCAAGGTCGGTATTCCGCGGGACGCGGCTTCACCGGCCGGCTTGCGCTTAAGCCTCTTGGGGGCTTGGTCCATCGCCATCTTGCGGGAAGCAGATGCTGGGGCTAGGATCACGTGAAGCATCGTTGATGCGTTCGCAGTCCAGGTGTCTCCCGTTCATGCAAGGTCCGGTCATGGCGGCAGGTTGGCAGCATCCCGGCACGACGCGGCGGGTCGCCCTACAAGCAGGTGCGGTCGGTCTGTTGGGGCTTGGGACGAATCATCTCGCCGCCCTCCGCGCCGAGGCGTCCGGCACCACCCCACCCCGGGGCGTGATCTACATTTTCCTCTCCGGCGGGCTCGGTCAGCACGACAGCTTCGATCCGAAACCGCTGGCCCCCGACAATATCCGCGGCGAATTCTTGCCGATCGCGACGCGGACCCCGGGCCTGTCGATCTGCGAGCACCTTCCCCGGCTCGCCGCGCGAAGTCATCTCTGGTCTTTGGTCCGTTCGCTGACCCATTCGACGAACGACCATTCGCTGGGGCATCTGATGATGCTGACGGGGCGTTCCCAAACCCCGCCGACGTTCAGTCAGAACCAGCCGATGCCGCAGGATTGGCCGTCGATCGCGGCGGTCGCGGGGGCGGTGCTGCCGCCGCGGAACAATCTGCCGCCGGCGGTGGTCTTGCCCGAACGGCTGATACATCGATCGGGCCGGGTGATTCCGGGCCAATTCGCGGGGGAGATGGGAGCCCGGCGTGATCCCTGGTTCATCGAAGCCGCCCCGTTCAACGCGACGACCTATGGGGCCTATCCCGAGTACGAATTTCATCATGCCCGCGGCGGCGAACGACTGAAGGGGCTGACGTTTCAGGCCCCCAGCCTGACGCTTCCGGAGGCGTTGTCGCAACAACGGGTGTTATCACGGAATCAACTCCTTGCGTCGATCGATACCCAGCGGCGATTGTGGGATCGCGCCGGCACCACGACGTCGTTCGACCGGCATCGCCAGAACGCGCTGTCGCTCCTAACCGATCCGCGGGTCCGGTCCGCGTTCGATGTCACCCAAGCCTCCGACGAGGAGCAGGACCGCTACGGCCGCAACTCGTTCGGGTGGTCGCTGCTGATGGCGAAGCGGCTCGTCGAAGCGGGAGTCAGTCTGGTCCAGGTGAACCTGGGGAACAACGAAACCTGGGACACCCACGGCAACGCCTTCCCCCATCTGCGGGATTATCTTTACCCGCCGACCGATCGGGCGTTGTCGGCCCTGCTGGATGACCTCGCCGGGTCGGGGCTCTTGGATTCGACCTTGATTGTCATGGCGGGGGAATTCGGCCGCACGCCGAAGATCAGCACCTTGCCCGAGCATTATCGGCTGGCGGGGCGCGATCACTGGGGGGCGGTGCAGTCGGTCTTCCTTGCCGGCGGCGGGATCGAAGGGGGCCGCGTCCTCGGCTCGTCCGACAAACTGGGGGCGTACCCGGCGGAACATCCGCAGACGCCCGAGAACCTCGCCGCCACGATCTACCGGTCGCTCGGTCTACCTGATACGGTGGCCTGGCACGACGACCTGAATCGGCCGCACCACATCTACCACGGCGAACCGATCAACGCCCTCTTCGCGTGAGGCCCTGATGGCAGCGCTTCGGGCGCCGCCGGAGGCTGTGTCGGCTTTCCTCCATGATGAGCGCTCGCATAGCGAGGGGCACCCACCCCTAGCGCGTGCCGATGACGAGAAGCGGTTGGCGAACGCGGCCGGGGCGGGTGCCCCGGCCTATGTTGTGATCGGGCTGTGCTCCCGAAAGAGTGTCTCCATCGAGCGCTCCCAAAGCGAGGGGCACCCGCCCCTCGCGCTTCTTGATGACAGGAAGCGGTTGGCGAACGCGGCCGGGGCGGGTGCCCCGGCCTATGTTGTGATCGGGCTGCGCTCCTGAAAGAGTGTCCCCATCGAGCGCTCCCATAGCGAGGGGCACCCGCCCCTCGCGCGTGCCGATGACGGGAAACGATTGGCAACCCAACCAGGGCGGTGTCCCGGCCTATGTGCGCGCCTGGATGTTGGGTGGCCCGACGGGTGGCTGGACTCAGGCGGCTACGCCTGCCCCCAGAGCGGCAGGTCACCCGGGCTAACGATCGTCTGGGAGTGGACGATGACGTCCGATGCCAGCCACCCCGCCGCGCCACGTAGGCTCTCGCAATACAACCGCCGCGACACGCGGCGGCTCCATCCGGGGCGGAGATCGTGCCATCGGTGGAGTACCCTTGGGGTTCCTGTGGCCGTTAGAATTTACCGGTCGGGTCATTTCGGTTCCTCCTCGCGCTCAAGGATTTCGTCCATGGCCTCCCGCGTTCAGCCCTCGCGCCGTCAGTTTCTTCAGGGAGTCGCCACCTTCGGGGCGGCGGCGATCTTCACGCCGTCGACGCGGTGGGCGTATGGCTATCAAAGCCCCAATGAGCGACCGGTCTTCGCGACGATCGGGCTGCGAAACCAAGGCTGGACCATCACCAGCAAGTCGTTCGGGCATGCCGATTTCGCCGCCCTCGCCGACGTCGACGCGAACGTCCTCGCCGACAACGTGGCGAAGGTCGAGAAGTCGCAAGGGAAGAAACCCGACGCCTACAAAGATTACCGCGCGATTCTGGATCGCCGGGACATCGACGCGGTGATGATCGCCACGCCCGATCATTGGCACACCAAAATCGCCGTCGAGGCGATGTACGCCGGCAAAGACGTCTACTGCGAGAAGCCGCTGACGCTGACGATCGACGAAGGAAAGCTGATCGAACGCGTCGTGAAAGAGACCGGCCGGATCTTCCAGGTCGGCACGATGCAGCGGACCGAGTCGGATCAGCGCTTCCTGCAGGCGATCGCATTGATTCGCGCGGGCCGCATCGGGACGGTGAAGAAGGTGACGTGCGGCATCAACGGGATGGAAGCCTCGCCGGTGATTCCCGAAGTCGCCGTGCCGGAAGGGCTCGATTGGGATTTCTGGCTGGGACCTGCCCCAAAGGTCCCGTATCGGGCGCTGCCGCAACTGCGTGAAGGCTACGGCGGCGGGGTTCCCCTCTTCAGCAACTGTCACTACTCGTTCCGGAACTGGCACGAGTACTCGGGAGGCAAGCTGACCGACTGGGGGGCCCACCACGTCGACATCGCCTGTTGGGCGCTCGGGGCGACCGAGACCGGGCCGACCAAGGTCACGCCGGTCGAGTACAATCTCCCGGTCGCCTACCAGGATGGGCATCCGACCGTAGCCGATCAGTACAACGCCGCGACCAAGTTCCTGATTCGCGCGGCGATGCCGAACGACGTCGAGCTGTGGATCACCAGCGAAGGGGACAACGGGATTCTGTTCGAGGGGACCGAAGGCCGGTTCTTCGTGAACCGCGGAAAGATCGCCGGGAAACCGGTGGAGGACCTCAAGGACAAGCCGCTGCCTGACGGGGCGATCGAAGCGGTTTACGGCGGGAAGGTGAGCGCGAACCACACCGCGAACTTCATCGAGGGGATGCAGGCCCGCAAGCAGCCGATTTCGGACGTCTGGTCGCACAACCGGATGCTCGAAATCTGCCATCTGTCGAACATCGCGATGCGTGTCGGCCGCGAACTGACGTGGGATCCGGTGAAGCGCGAGATCGTCGGCGACGCGCAGGCGAACGGCTTGCTCGGTCGTGAAAGCCGGCGGGAGTACGAGATCAAGCTGTGAAACGTGCGGGTGGAACGCATCTGCCGGTGAGACCCACGGACCCCTTTCCTGGGCATCATTCATTCGCCGTCCACTTCGTCGTTGCGGAACGACACGATATGGTCGGCTCCGGTGGTTGATCAACCGTGTCATGGCATTGACCCAACCACGTCTTGGTGGGGCGCTAGCCGACTATGGATGCCGCTGATTCGCATGCCGTACAGAGTCGGACGATTCAATGCGACTCCGACTCATCACCATTCCGCTCATGGGAGTAACCGACGTCGATCGTGCAGGTTGCCCGTTCCTCAGCCGTATTGCTGACGTTGAACATGATTGTCGCCAGCTGGTTGCCCACGGGCGTACCGCTTATGCTGAGCGACACCTTCAGTCGATTTGTTGGAGCGCCATTTGTTGGCATGATTCGGTGCGACAGCCAAGATGGCATCTGTGACACGGATTCAACGCTCCAGTCACTCGTATCGTGAAACACGATCAAGCATGTTTGAGTGTGATGGTCCGGATGGTCTGAAAAGGTGATCTTCTCTGGCAGACAACGACACAGCGGCATGTACTGGACGCGAAATCGTATCGGAGGTGGAATTGATTGTTCGCCATCTTCCGACTTCGCGACCAGGCGCGCGGTTATATGTACAGGATTTGATAAGGGGGTGCGCGGCGCGCCGGATAGCGTCACGGCATAGTGTCGCGTGACAGCTTCGGACGAGATCGACGGCTCCTCGTCCAATGGGCCGTTGAGCTTGACTTCCCAGCCTTGCAAGCCTGGCTCCCCAACTCCGACCCCCACTAGCCAAGGGGAACTGTTTCGGGCCTCAAGCGTGCTGATGCGTCCCTGGACCGCGACAGGCCGATCCAGATGTGTATAGACCAGCAGCAATTGATCAGGCAGATTTATCATATGCGGAGTCTTGACTTCGTCACCGATGACTGTGAGCCGCAAAGAACCTTCCTGACTGGCTGGCTCAGTTAGCACTTCCACGCGGAGCGACTGTCGTCCGTGTGCGGGGGGAGTAATTCGTAATGGAATCGGAACGGAGTCTCCCGGCAACAGGGAATATTTGGATAACTTGTCGACCAGCGTACAAGCGCATCCGGTCTTCACCTCCAGAATATCGAGCCTTTTAGTTCCATGGTTGGTGAAGACCGGGCTGATGGATACCGGGATCTGATCCGTATCAAGATCTTTGCGAATGATGAGATCATTCGCGGCAAATGCTCCGCCGGACGGCGATGGATTTGAGCTCGCGTCAAGACCGCAACCGACCGCCATGGCGGACAGCAGGCCGATCATGACATGGCATGCACATAATCTCGACATCGGCTTCTGATCTCGGCACGGGGACAACACCGTCAGGTAATCGTACTCGTCGGCGGAAGCCGGGAAGCCTCTTGCGGGTGATGGTCATTTAAAAGTCAGTATGGGCTTCGCCGCCATCCATCGTCGCCAACGAGCGCCAGAGCGAGAGGTCGATCGACGACGACACGAACCGGACCGAACCGTCGCAGAGCAGGAGATTCGCCCCGCCGGGATGACCGCTTCGGGCGGAAACGGCTTGCCCATCATCCGTAGCGCAATCCGGAACCGAGGCATTCGGCCCCAACACATGGTTGTAGCGCGTCAATCGCATGGAAGTGAGCAACCACGTCGCGCCGTCCGATGATACATGTCGTGTGACCGGCGGAGTCAAGTTCGCGCATACCTCGGCGACATCATCCGGGAGCGGGCCACGTCCGACCGGCGACATCGCTCGATCACGCCATGGATCGTAGCGCATGCCATCGGCGTCACCGGTCACCCGCTCCGAAAACGCGGCGGTATTCGACATGCCATCCACGACTTGGGACCATGGGATTCCTTGATAGGAGTACCCGATGCCCAAGAGCGCCGAATCACGCGTATCCGTCCGCTCGGTATAGAGACCCGGCGAAGACCCGCTGCATATCCGGTAGCTCACTCCCCCGGGACGCACTTGCCCGGAAGGGCATTCAAAGACGTTAACCCGCCGATGGAGCAGCGACTGGTTGACTTCGCTGACCACTGGCTCCGCTTCCGCGCCGTCACCAGTCTCCGCGAGATCGATTTGTCGCCAAATTCCGGCCTGATCCAGGAACGGCAGCAACTGTGCCTGCGGCGAAAGATTCCGCGGCAACATCACCATTTGCGGCGCAGTCAGCGTTCCGAGGTTGATCACCGTCCGTTGCAAGGCGGGAGGAGTCCGGCCGTAATTCTCGGAATATCCGTGTAATGCAAGGCCCAGCTGCTTGAGATGATTCACGCAACTCGCTTTACGGGCGGATTCTCGTGCGGACTGTACCGCAGGGAGCAACAGCGCCATCAGGATGCCGATGATGGCCAACACCACGAACAATTCCAGGATCGTGAAGCCGGCGCGCGGCACGCCACGATGGACGGAAAACTGGCGAGGGAAGCAGCGGGCGCCGAGGACGATCGCCCCGGTAATCGCCCCGCAAACTCCGTAGATCCACCACCTACCGTCACGATGATCCACCACGTTGTTGAGCGTCGCTTCAGATCTGCCCACATGTAACGCCGTCCCATCCCAAGACCATTGCGTGCGCAATTCGTGTGGGGTGACCCATTGGGCCGCTCGCGGGAAATCCAGCAGCAGCGACTGCTGATCACGCACCTCCAGGATCGATACGAAATGCTTGCGTTGACGGCTGGATTGCACGGGAATGACGCAGGGAGCCGAGCCTCGATCAAAGTCGGGAATCATTCCGGAATACCGTACGGCACGGGTCGCCATCCCAAGTTGCCGCGCGATGATCTCGAGTTGGTGCAGGCTCGTGGGCTGCCCATCGTGAGGAAGCAACTCATCAACCCGATTGGCATATTCCCAACCGCCGACGGAGTGCAGGCAACAGGCAAGGCTATATGGCCCACAACGGTTGTCTTCGATCAGTGATGTCAGACTGACGATGGTCATGATCGAAATCCAACCGTTCATGAGACTGCTCCACGCGACACAGAATCCGGATTGCGGGGGCATCATCCAGGCGTGACTCATCCGCGTCCTGAAATTGCCGCGGATGAGTCCATCTCGGTTGTAAGATGACCCGCCACGCCGGTCCATATCGGCGCGTCATGCCATGGAAGTGGCGGGAGACACCAATCGGATCGTACGGAAAATGGATCG
>CAYRVS010000066.1:13711-24543 GCA_964427725.1 uncultured Planctomycetaceae bacterium
AAAATGCGATCGTATTCAGCTGATCCGCGCAGGCTTTAAGGACAGGAGCCTCCCGCCTGATTGGTCTGGGTGGCGACAGAGTAGTTCCGCGCACAGAGCGAAACTTCCCCGAATTCATTCTGCGGATGACAACCAGCTCCCGAGTAAACGTGCAGGAACCCGCTGCATGACTGGGAGGCCGTCGTGCACGAAGGCCGGCCTTGGCCGGTATACGCGGCACACGCGCTGGGGGTGCGTGGCACGTCACAACGCTTGGAAATGTCATCCACCGAGTCATACACGCACGCAATACAGTTGTCCGGAAGGTTGACTTTGATCTGACAGGGATCACCGGCGATGATCCGGCGCAGATCATCCGCGCTCAACGGCGTGGCGACGTGCGACCAAGTGGCCGCCTGCACCCAGGGCACGAGGGACCACAACATCAAACAGGGAACCAGACGGCGCAACCACATGATCTCACTCCTTGAACCGCGAGAACCGCCAGGCCAGGATCACCATGACCCCGGCCATGCCAACCAACAGCATGCTCCACCAGCCCACCGGCCAGCCCGCGGGTTTCGCACGAATCGGATCGCTTGCATTCGGATTACCGGCCCGTTCCTCTTCTTTCGTGGGTCCTCCCGCCAAATCACGCATCAATTTTCCCCGCACGGCGGCGGCATCATGGATCGTGACCTTACGCCTCCCGGGAGTCCGCTCGTCGATAATTTCGGTTCCCGTCATCGGGGATGGTACGAAGTCGGCGTCTGACGTGGCGGGATTCACCTCAGCCGTCTGCACCACCAGTTGAAATCCACGCTCCAATTCGATCAACCACGGCAACCATCGCTTCCGGTCGAACGCCAAGTCGTCGACTTGACGGAATTCTCGGACCTGCATGCGGTAAGTTCGGTGGGGCGAATCGGGCCGCGCGGTCGCCCGCGTGTACTTGATGGATACGGGAAGAAAGTCGCGATCCACCGCCAGATGAAGCTCATAATCGATCACATCAGGCACACCCTCAACGGGCCCCTCCATGGTGAACAAGAGCGTCTCCATCTCCACATGGCTGCTCGGCACCGGTTCCGGCACGCCATCCTGGATGAGCTCCAGCAATGTTTGACGCCTGCCGGGAAGGGGGAGTAAACACAGATGTAGGGGTGATTGCTGCGATTGGAGTTCCTCCGGGACCGAGGAACTGAGCCAGATCGACTCCATTCGCGTCGGGTCACCTTTGGCGTAGTGAACCCGGTAGCCCGTCTTGCCATCGAAATATCGGCAGTAGGGAGGCTCGTCACTGATCTCGGGCCGAATCCACTTGCGCATCTTGAGGCCCCGCGTTAAAAACTCGTAGCCCATCGTAACGCTGTCAGACGAAGCGGGGGGGATGATTCGATAGCTGACGCGGACGCTCTCCATGGCGCCCACCGTATTCGCCAAGCGAGCGCGCACCTCATCTAAGGACGCCGCAGCCAATAATCCCGGGCTCAAGCACAGCCAACAAAGAATGACAGGGTGTCGAGCCAAACGGCGACAACGCAGGCAAACGCTCAAAGGTAGAGACCGTGGGCACACAGCGTGAATCCCGTGAGAATGATCTCGGGGCGGCCCGTGAGCGTACTCGCGATAATATCCTTCGGGGGGGGGCGTCAATTCTCTACCACCCTGAAATCCAGAAAAATCTGGAAATTGTGACTCCAAGCATCGCGGCGGACCAAGACACGCATGGGTTCCCGTCCATTGGGCGAAATCGGGAACGTTTTCCGCTGCGCACTTCCAGCGCCTTCATCGCCGAAACGCGCGGTTGTTTCTCGGAGTTTGCGAAACTCCGAAGGTTTGCTCACACAAGGTGCCCGTTTGTTTCGGAGCGAGCCGTTCGTGGGGCAGGTCATCGATTGAATGTATGGTAATCTCGAATCGGCCTCTTTCTTTTCGTTTCGTAGCTTATGCCGCGGACGGCGGGCTCTCACCAACAACGATGGCAACCAGTTTGTTTGGTGCGCAGGCGAACGGGATCGCCGCCGCGAGCCGTCGCCGGGTCCGATCAGCGATCCAAGCCAGTTCCGTGGCGGTCAGCATGGGTTGCGACTTTCCGTGCGGCGGGCGATCGTCTCCCACGCGGCGTCGAGTTCCGCCAGGACCGTGGCATCGGACTCGTCACCTCGGCGCTGTTCGAGGATGGTGCGGGCGGTGGGCGAATCGAACCCACCCAACGCCCAGATCGCCGCGCCGCGGACGAGGGGACTGGCATGTTCGGCGGCGACCGCGAGCGCGGGGAGGAGCGCGGGATCGCCCAGGTTCCCGGCGACGAGCGCCGCGTTGCGTTTGATCCCCACCGGGCCCGGACGACTGAGCGGGGTTCCCTCGAGCCATGTCGCAAGAGTGGCGTCATCGACCGTCAACACGGCGGCGAGGTCGGAGAGGCGATCTTCGGGCCGGGGCTGGAACGCGGGCTCATAAGAGATCGGGGCCTTGCGATTCCACGGGCAGACGTCTTGGCAGAGGTCGCAACCGAAGAGCCAATCCCCCAACCCGGGACGCAGATCGAGCGGGATTGGCCCCTTGAGTTCGATGGTGAGATACGAGAGACAGCGACGGGCGTCGAGCACTCCCGGTGCGGGGAAGGCGTCGGTGGGGCAGACTTCCAGACATCGCGTGCAGGTGCCGCAATGACTGGTCTCATGCGGGCCATCGGGGTTCAATTCGACATCGGTGAGGAGCGCGCCGAGAAAGAAAAAACTTCCCAGGCGTTTGGCGATCAGCATCGTGTTCTTGCCGAACCAGCCCAAGCCGGCGCGGCGCGCGAGATCTCGTTCCAACAAGGGGGCGGTGTCGACCACGCAGCGAGTCCGGCACCCAGGAACGGTCGCATGCATCTCGGCGGCGAGTTCCTGCAATCGCGCCTTCAAGACGTCGTGATAATCGCTCGGCCCTCGGGCGTACATCGCGATGCGGCCCCGGATGGTCGGTTCCGTGGGGGTGGGTGTTTCGGTCGGCGGGACCGGCACGGCCGGTGAGGGGACGTGATAGTTGAGGCCCACGACCACGATGCTGCGGACTTCGGGGAGGACGTGGCGGGGATGCTCATAAGCCGTCGCGCGCCGGGGAAGATAGTGCATCTCCCCCGCATAGCCTTGGTCGAGCCAGTCGCGGAATTGGGGATAGGTCGCCAACGGTTCGGCGGGGGCGATCCCGACCAGTTCGAAGCCGAGGCGTCGGGCGGCCTCGTGAACCAGCCGGGCGCGGGCGGCGGGGTCGTTGGTCGGTGGTTCAGTCGTCGGCATGCGCGGACGACTCCGTACGGATGATGCGGGGGGGAGCCTGGCAGCGGGGACTGCGGAGCGAGAAGGCGTCGTAGCCGTGCTCGCGCAGCTCCGCGACGAGGGGTTCGATGTAACCATGCATCACGCCGACACGAGTCGCCCCGCTGGCACGGATCACGTTCCAGATTTCCCCATGGTCGGGATGATCGGAGAGGGCGAACCCGCGATTCACGTGACGCTGCTTGGGTCCGTCGGGGAGCAGCATCCAACCGGAGACGAAGGCGGTTTCGTAATGGCCATGGAAGGGGCAGGGTTGTCGCCAGCGCGCGGACGGGGGAAGCAGCAAGAGGGCGCGGCCCCAACACGCCGCGAGGCCCAGATGATCGAGATCCTGATAGGGGGGAAAGTTGACGCCGAGGGCTTCGTAGAGGCGATTGACATCGCGAATCTGCGGGGCGACGCCGATTGGGCCGATCTCCGAATCGAGCGCCGCGAGCACCCGCTGCGCTTTCCCCAAGGCATAGGCATAGAGGAAGCTCGCCTTGCCGCGGGCCTGATTCGCGCGCCACCAGGCGTGAATTTCCTGCATGACGGCGGCCGGATCGGGCCATTGAAACGCCGGGTGGGCGAAGGTCGCCTCCGTCACCAACGTGTCGCAGCGGAGGGGCTCGAACGGCGCGCAGGTGGGATCGGCGGCGGTACGGTAATCCCCCGTCACCACCCAGACCTCGCCGCGATGTTCGACGCGGACCTGCGCCGAACCGAGCACATGCCCCGCCGGGTGGAGCGACAGTTGGACGCCGCCCAGGTCGAGTGATTCCCCATACGGCAGGGTCTCAATCACCGCATGTGGCCCGAGCCGCGAGGCGACGATTGCGCGGCCCGCGGCGGCCGTCAGGTATCGACGGCAACCTTTCGTCAGATGATCGGCGTGCCCATGCGTGATGATCGCCCGCGAGACGGCCCGGCAAGGGTCGATATGGAACCCGCCGACTTCACAGTACAACCCCGCCGATGTCATGCGCAGGAGTGTCATCGTTCGGGCGGTTCACCTGGGGGCGAGTCATGCCGGCGGGCGACGTGGTGGCCCCGTGGGCCGCGTCATACACTACGGTCATCGTCCCTCATATCACAATCGCAGTAGACCGACCGCGCGGATGAGAATCGGAATCTTCGCCGACGCCCATGATCATCTCGACCACATTCGTCGGGCGGTGACGGTCTTCAACGAGCGCGGGTGCGAGTTGGTGCTGTTCGCGGGGGACTTGGTGTCGTCGTTCGCCGTCCCGCCCCTGCGGGCGCTCAAGTGTCCGATCTTGGCCTGTTTCGGCGACAACGAAGGAAACAAGCTGGGGGTTTCGGCGGGGTTTCGGATTCTGGGGGAGATCGGCGAACCTCCGTTCGGCCTGCGGACCCCCGATGGAACCCGCATCGTGGTGACCCATATGCTTCGGACGCTGCGCGACTGCGAGGGGGAATTCGACGTTTGCGTTTTCGCCCATACGCACAAGGCCGAAATCTCCCGCGACGAGCAGGGGCGTTGGTACATCAACCCTGGAGAAACCAGCGGCTGGTCGTACGGGAAACCGTCGGTGGCGATTCTCGAAACCAGTCCCCGCAGCGCGGAAATTGTGCGGCTCGATGGGGCCGTCGCGGAAATTCCGGGAACCCTTGGGTAGGCCCCGTCGTCCCAGAGCGTTGTCGAAGGGTGTCGATACGGCCGTGTGCCACTGGCTTCGCTAGTGGTCTCGGTCAGTGCTCATCGATCTTGGCTCCCACTGGCGAAGCCGGTGGCACACGGTCAACATCGGCATGGAAACCGCTCACTTCAGGCCGACCGGCGGGTTGCGCGGTCGGCGTTCGCTCATCACCTGTCTCGACCATCCGTCTCACGGAACTTGGGGGCTGTCATGTCTCGTCGTTGGCTAATGGGTCTGTGGGCGTGCGTCTTGTTCCAGACGAGCGGGGTCTTCGGGCAGGGCCTGTTGATCGTGGTCGACCGGCCGATGCCGCTTCCCCGGCCGATCCCGGTCCCCACGCCGACGCCGCAGGCGACCTACGTCCTGAAAGAGATCAACGTCCAAGCGACGCTGGTCGATCAGATCGCGAAGGTGCAGGTCGGGCAGACCTTCCAGAACACCGGCAGCAGCCCACTCGAAGTCCAGTTCGTTTTTCCCTTGCCGTATGACGGCGCGATCGACTCGCTGACCTTGATGGTCGACGGCAAGGAGTATCCCGCGGCGCTCCTCTCCGCCCAGGAGGCCCGCAAACGGTACGAGGCGATCGTCCGCAGCAACCGCGATCCGGCATTGCTGGAGTACCTCGGCACCGGCATGTTCCAAACGAGCGTCTTCCCGGTCCCGCCCGGGGCGACGCGGCAGGTCTCACTCACCTACAAGCAGCTTTTACGGAAGGAACGGGGGCTGACCGACTTCCTCTTCCCGCTCAGCACCGCGAAGTACACGGCGCAGGCGGTGCACAAGGTCGACGTGCAGGTCCGCATCGAAAGCTCGCAGGAGATCAAGAACGTCTACAGCCCGACCCATGCGGTCGACATCCAGCGGCCCGAACCCAAGCAGGCGCTCGTCCAATGGACACGGACCAACGAGACGCCGGGGAACGATTTCCGGCTGTTCTATGACGTCGGCGACGCGGGACTGGTCGCGCGGGTGATCACTTACCGGCCAAAAGCGAACGAGGACGGTTACTTCCTGCTGCTCGCGAGTCCGCCCGCCGCCCCTCCCACGACCGAACGGCTGAAGAAGACCGTGCTGTTCGTGGTCGACAAGTCGGGGAGCATGTCGGGGCCCAAGATCGAACAGGCCAAAGGGGCGCTGCGGTTCGTCCTCAATAATCTGCGCGACGGAGACCTCTTCAACATAGTGTCGTATGAAGGGGAGATCGCCCCGTTCCGTCCCGAACTGCAGGTCTATGGCGAGCAGACCCGCGCGGCGGCGCTCGGCTACATCGACGGGCTCTACGCGGGGGGCGGGACCAATATTCATGGCGCGCTCACCCACGGACTCGCGCAACTGCAAGACTCGAACCAGCCGACCTATGTCCTGTTCCTGACCGATGGTTTGCCGACCGTCGGCGTGACGGGGGAACCCGAGATCGTCGCCGCGACCAAAGCGGGCAACCGCGTGCGCGCCCGGCTGCTGCCGTTCGGCGTCGGTTACGACGTCAACAGTCGGCTGCTCGATAAACTCGCCCGCGAGAATCTCGGCGTCAGCGAATATGTCCGCCCCGATGAAGACATCGAAGCCCATGTCGCCCGGGTCTACAACCGCATCTCGAGCCCGGTTCTCGCGAATGTCGCCGTCGGCTTCGGATTCGATGGGGTGCAGCCGCAAGATCCCCCGGTGACCAGTCGGCACTACCCCGCGCAGGTCGCCGACCTGTTCGCGGGCGAACAGTTGGTGATCGTCGGCCGGTACGCCAAGACGGGGGCGGCGAAGATCACCGTCACCGGCCAAGCGGGGACCGAACTGCGGACGATGGATTTCCCCGCCGAGTTCGTCACACACAGCACCGATGGTTCGTACGCCTTCGTCGAGAAGTTGTGGGCGACGAGGCGGATCGGCGAGTTGATCGATCAGTTGGACCTTCACGGGCAGAACCCGGAATTGGTGAAGGAGCTGGTCGAACTCTCGACGAAACACGGCATCTTGACTCCGTACACGTCGTTCCTCGCCGACGAGACGACGCGGGTGGATATGGCGGCGATCGAAGGGAACTCCGCCGTCACCGTCGAGAACTTGCGGCGCTTAAGCGAAGTCGACGGACGGGGCGGCGTCGCGCAGCGGATGGAGAAGGCCCGCTTCCAAAACTCGGCCCAAGCCGTCTCGGGACCGGAGCCGTTCGGCGGCAACAGCTTCAAGGAGATCGGCTCGGATGAGTACTCGGTGACGACGAACGTCCGTTCCGCCGGGAAAGACGTCCTTTACTGTCGCGCGGTTCCGGCGAAGCCGGGGGCCGCCGGGCAGAAGGTGCTGGTCACGCCGGAAACCGCCGAGTTGGATCTCGCGAAACTGGCGGATGACGTCACGACGATCGACCGTTACACCGACGCCTACTTCGCGCTCGTGCAGGCCAACACGGCGGACGAGAATCTCTTATTCGCCCAGCAAGCCCCCGACGAACACCTGCTGGTCAAGCTGCGTGGGAAGACCTTCCTGGTGAAATGACGCCGAGTGATCACGTCTTGGCCCCCGGTCACTGACCGGGGGGTTCCACGATCTGCGGTCCATCCTCGAGGCCCGACGGATCGAGCATCGTGTGGACGGCCCAGTTGACAACGCCGCCGTCCGGCAGTTCGTGGATGACGAATCGTCGCCGCAGGACGCATGCGGGGTCGTCGTAGCGGACATCGATCTCGAACGCGGAGCGGAGCGTCGTCCGCAGGTCGAGTCGGGACAACCAGCCGTGGCTCCAGGCCTCGCGCGGCAGCGCGGCATACCGCGGCGTCGTGATCACGCGGCCTTCCTCGTCCACGGGGAGACCTTCCATCACCACGCGACCCGTCAGTGTTCCGGTCAAGGTGGTCGAGGTGAAGGTTCGCGGCGGATCGCCCGAAATCTGGTCGAAAACCCAGCGGTTGAGAAGGTCGGTAATCGCCTCCGCCGCCTGGCTCGACGGAGTATGGCCGAGCGGATCGACTTCGTGATCGACCTGGCGGACTCGTTCGAGTTCGGGGAGCACGTCGAGCACTTTCAGTCGCCCGAGGGCGGAGACCACCTCGCCGCGGACTTGCGGATCGCCGTCGTGCCGCATCCGTTCGCACAGGGCCCCATGCGCGCGATGATCGCCGACATCGTGCAGGCAACCGCAGGCGACCCAGCGGACGACGCTGGAAGCATCGTCGAGGCCGCGGATCAGGAACTCGGTCGCGTCGGTTCCATACAGGATCGCCGATCCTTCCAAGGCCCGCGCCCGTTCGTCTTCGTCGGGGAGTTGTCGGCGCGTCTCGAAGGCGGTCATCACCGCCGTTCGGTCTTGCGCCAGCAAGGCGTCGCGGGCCTCCTGAAAGGGGACCGGCCGCGAGAACGCCATCCGCCGCGCGTCGAGATACGTCTCGATCAGGGACTCGAGCGACATCCGGCTCTCCACCCATGGCGGTTCAATCGATGAACATCGTGGTCGCGGCTACGCCCGGGAGCAGATTTTGGCCTTCCTGGATGAGCGCCGCGCAGCGCAAGACGAGCGGATGGCCGGGCTCCACGACCACCACGCTGGGCGGGCCTTGCTTCATCGCGGCCCGACCGAACGGGTTGGCGACCATCAACCCCGTGGCGCGATTGTGCCACCACGACCCGCGGAAATTGGCGGGATCGGGGATCATGGTCAGACCGACGGACCGACCATCGATCATCCCGTCCGCCGCACACCACGCCGCCGGTTGGCCCCACGTCTTCGCGGCGGTTGTGAGACCCTCGGCGTTTCGCAAGCGTCCGCCGCGTTGTTCGCTTAACGGGGTCGCGAGCCGCACACCGAAGCCCATTTCTTCTTGATCACCGAACCGCAGCGGTCCCCCCTCGGCATGAAACGTCGCCCGCCAGATGAGGGCCCAACCGGCGGGGAGGGTGCGGCAGGTGAACTCCGAGTCGACCCGGCCGATCACCGCTCCTTGAGGAGTCACCAGCCGGGACGTCGCGGCGAATCGCATCCGACCTTGTTCGATCCGGGGTGTGGTCAGTTCGACGTGTTCGATCCGCGCGACGTTGCGCCAGAAGTCATGGCCATTGATGTCGCCGAAGGCGAGCCACAGTCCGGGGTGCATGGTGTCGTGATCGGTCGCGTCGACGTCCTTCACGGGAGGATGCTGCCGGGTCACCAGCGTCCCGGCGGGAGTCCGCAATCGCGTGAAATAGGGTCGCAGGATCTTCGGATCGACAAAAACGTAGTCCGCGATCGTGGTCGCTCCGAGGCGGAGGCTTAGCCGATCGTCGTGGGCTTCGTACCCCCAGGCTGGTGATTCGGCCGCTTGTGACGAGAGTCCCGGTCTGAGCGTCAATCCGATGAGACTGACGATGGCGATCAGCCGACACGAAACATACGGTGAAAGTGACATGGTTCCTCGCTTGTTCCACGAGCCGACGGGTTGTGGCATCTTACCCGAACTTCGTCGCGCATTGAGGAACCAGGTGTCGCGGTTTGCCCCCCGACTTCCCCGCTGGAAAGCGGTTTCCGGTCGGGCTAGAGTGCGGGGCGTCTACGGTTTGGTAAGAAAATCAACGCGGGGCCGACCGACGTCGTGATCCGTCACGAGCCTGGTCCCGTTGGACGAGGTCGACCCCGCGAGGAGAGTTTCCGTGTCGGATGCGAGTCCCAAAGCGTCGAGCCCCAAGGTTCCCAAGGGAGACGGCGAAGAGCAGCCGATCTACCTGATTTCGTATCCGAAGATCATTCTGCTCTACCCGACCTTCTTCGGGGCGATTCTCGCGGGGATCATCAGCCATTTCACGCCGCCCGATTCGCCGATCGCGCAGTCGGTCGGCTGGTCGTTCTTGTGGCTGTTCGCGCTGAACATCGTCGTCCTCTCGTTCGATTTCCCCCGGACGACCTCGCTGACGCTGTTCTTCCTCGTGATGGCGGCAATCCTCGGCCTTCTGCTCGTGACGATGAATTTCCCTCTGGTCATCCCCGCCGTCACCGCGATCCTCGCCAAGATCGACCCCGAGGCGAACTCGACCTTCTATTTCCTGATCGCGACGATCCTCGGCGTGATCTACCTCTTCGTCTTCGCGATGATCCGGTTCGACTATTGGGAAGTCCGGCCGAACGAACTGCTCCATCATCACGGGTTCCTCGCCAGCCTGGAGCGGTACTCGGCCCCCAATCTGCGGATCACGAAAGAGATTGACGACGTGTTCGAGTACCTGCTGATGGGGAGCGGCCGGCTGGTCCTGCATCCGCGCAGCGAGCCCCGTGCCTTCGTGCTCGAAAACGTCCCCTTCATCTCTTACAAGGAAGCCCAGATCACCAAGATGCTGGGGGCCTTGCAGGTCAGCGTGCGGGACGATTCCCCCCAGGCGACGAACAATCTCGACGACGAGTAACCTCGCCATCGGGGTCTGGTCGGTCGGCGGAATCGGCCGGTAGGCGATCAGTCATCGTCAGCCGCGAGGAAGCGCTCGATCGGCAGCTCCGTGGACCATCATGGTCGGCCGGGTCGGCGGCGACCCGCCGATTTCCCTGCGGATTCCACGTGCGTAACTCGTTGTCTGGACGACCATTAGCCATCGATCATTCGATTCGTGCCGCGCCCGTCCAGTCCTTCCGTCGGGGTTTCCGGGCGGAGCTTTGCCTCATCCGACTGTAACGACTTTGCCGATACGACCGACAGCGCCTGCGTAATGCGGGGGGCTTTCGTACGGAAGGTATGTCGTATGCCGGCGGTTGGGACTTTTTGGAGCCGTGTGACGCTGGGGGTGGTTTGCACCCTCGGGCTGCTCATCCCCGGGGCCGGCTGGTCCCAAGGGCCGCGTTCGAAAACGATCGTTTGGGGGGAACAGCAAACGCCGCGCGGCCCGCAGTCGCTGGGCATTTTGGGCGAGGCCGCCGTCCCGGGGGTCTACACCGGCGACG
>CAYRVS010000067.1:0-3188 GCA_964427725.1 uncultured Planctomycetaceae bacterium
TTCGCCACGTGCCGGATCGTCTCGATCGCACCGGAGGCCCGCTTGAAGCTCAACGCCCCCGAGGCGACCACCGACACCGAAGAGTTCATTCTGTGTGCCTGGCATGACGCGCTGATTCTCCCCACGTTCCTCAGCTCGGCGGGTCTGCGTCGCAAAACGTGTTGCCTCGTCAGCCGTCATCAAGACGGCTCGTACCTTGCCGATACGATGGCGTTGCTGGGGTACTCGACGGTGCGCGGCTCCTCGAACAAAGGCGGCGCGGCGGCGATTCGGCAGCTCCTGGACGACACCGCCGGGAAACACATCGTCATCACGCCCGATGGTCCGCGCGGACCGCGTCGCGAGCTGAAGGCGGGGCCGGTCTATCTGGCGTCGCAGCTTGGTCGGCGCATCGTCTGCGGGGCGTACGTTTGCCGTTCGGGCTGGCGGATTCGCGGGAGCTGGACCGACATGCTGATCCCGCGGCCCTTCACGACGATTTACGCCCTGACGAGCGAACCCCTCACCATCCCCGCCGACTTATCGCGGGACGGCCTCGCGGAGCAAGTCGCCCGTGTCCAGACCGAGATGGACCGGTTGAATGTCGCCGCCGAGGCGCTGTTGACCGGCTCGTACATGGTGGCCCCCCCCGAGGCGCGGCGTCGGGCGGCATGATCGCGTGCCGCGATCACCGCCGCGTGTCAGACGAGGTCGACGAACTCGATGCGATTGACCGGGACGCGAATCTGGCGGATGAGGCGCTTGGCCGCCGTCGCCGCGTTGGTGGACTTATCGACGCTATACGCCGAATAAGTGGCGTGCTCGCGGGTGAATTCGACGATTGAATAGCCCCATGCCTGGCTGTTGAAGAAGTGGATGTGGGGGTTCGTCTTCCGGGCGAGGTTCTCGAAGAGAAATCGTGAGGGTTCACGGGCCTCCTCCCGGCGTAAGTCCTCGAACTCCGCAGAGGGCAGGAGCCCTTTGAGGTAGTCGACCAGCGTCGAGGAAGTGACCGCGGGGGTCATGAACTCGACCCCGACGAGGTTCGGCCCGGGTTGATTGCCGCGCTGGCCGTAATCGACCTTGAGATACGCCGCCATGAAGGTGTGGAGGTCGCCGGTGAGCGCGAGGAAATTACGCACCCCCGCCTGCTGCAACTGGCTGAGGATGCCGATCCGATCGGCTTCGTAGCCGTCCCAGGCGTCAACCGCGAGATAGAACTTCCGGCCGTCGCGACGGCCGATTTTGAGTTGCCCCAGGAACGTCTCGTTCCCCCAGACCTTCCACAGCGCGGCGGAATTCGTGACCCCGTTCACAAACCACGATCGCTGCGTCTCCCCCAGCATCGATTGCATGGGGGAGAGTTGTTCGTCGCAGCCGCGCGTGAGATTTCGTTCCTCAAGTCCGCAGGGGGGCCCGGTGCGATAGGTCCGCTGATCGGTGACGAAGAGCTCCGCGAGATCCCCGAAGGCGAACTTGCGATAGATCTGGAGCGCTGCGAAGGGATGGGTCGCGGCGGCGTTGAACGGCACCCGCGCGGGAATGTACTCGGTCCAGGCGCGCTGCGCGTCCAGCTTCAGTTGCCGCAGGATGGCCGGGTCGCCGCCGTCGGGATGCTGCGTCGTGAAGGGGTGATCGGGGGCTCCCAGCGTGTCGCGGGCATAGTCCCAGTAACAATCGTTCGCCGTTTCGTGATCATCCCACAGGCAGATGAAGGTGTGGGCCTCCATCACGCGTTGCAGCAGTGGATCGCTACGGTAGATGCGATAGAGAAAGCGAAAATCGGCGAGTCCGGTCGCCGCCGGTTGTTGGCTGGGGAGTTCGAGCCGGCGATCGGGATAGGGGAGCATCTGGAAGTCGGGATCGCCGACCGTCTCGTAGATGAAGTCCCCGAGGTGCAGCACGAAATCGACGGGCTCGACGGCGAGCTGCGCGAGCGCGCCGTAGTAACCGTTGGTGTAGTCCTGACAGGTCAGGACGCCAAGATTGAGGGACGCGGGAGACGCCCCCGGGCGCGGCAGGGTGCGGCATCGTCCCGTCCGCGACGCCGTGCTCCCATGCAGGAACCGGTAAAAATAGACGCGGCCCGCGTCGAGATGTCCGTCGAGATCGAGATGGACCGTGAAATCGCGCGCCGCGGCGAAGTCTTGCGGCGCGACTTCCCCCGCGAGTTTGACCCGCCGAAACCCGTCGTCGGTGGCGACCTCGAAGCGCAACGGCGTCGCGGCCGACCACGCCGCCGGATCGACCCGGGTCCACAAGACCACGCCGCTGGGGGAAGGATCCCCCGAGGCGACCGATTGGGGAAACACCGCTCCCGCGTCCGCCGTGGAGTGGCCACGCGTCTTGGTTCGACGGCCAGCCGCCGAGACCACAAACGGCGTGAGCAAGCCGATTCCGGCGGCTTGCAGGAAGGCGCGGCGCGTGGTCATCGGAGCATCCCTTTCCCAGGAGTCGAGCAGCGCATCGTCGGGACACGGGGTGTTTCCCCGGTGATTGTGATGCGATCCATCCGGCAATCGCCAGCCCGGCCCGCAGGCTTCGCACAATCCTCACGGATGACGGTCGCGCGGCGGGGTGGTAAATTCCGCGTTCATCGGTCAGATACCTCGGAACCCGCGCATGCAACTCGGCTTGATCAACTCCGCCTGGGCCCAAACCGGCCGCGATACCGCCTGGGGCCTGCAAAAGACCAAGGAACTCGGCTTCGACACGGTCGACATTTTCACCGATCCCCTCGACATCACGATCCGCGAGCGGCAACTCATCCGTCGTGAGTCGGAACGGCTCGAGCTGCCGATCGTGTCGGTCTGTTGCGTGGCGACCGGGCTGATCGATCTGAACCCCAGCGTGCGGCGGTTCCATCTTGATCGCTGCCGTCAATTCCTCGATCTCGTCTACGAGTTCGGCGGCCGGAACCTGCTGCTGGTGCTCGGGGAGTATCTCTGGAATCGCGAGGTGATTCCCCCCGCGCTCCAATGGCAATGGGCGGTCGAGGCCTGTCGGCAACTGGGGGACTATGCGGGCGAGCTCGACCTGCAGATCGCGTTGGAACTCGAACCATTCGCGCTGTCGCTCCTCAACAACGTCGATCATATGGTGCGGTTCCTTGATGACACCGCGCATCCGGCGGTGCGGGCGAACATCGACGTGTCGCATTTGTGCCTGGCGAAGGTCGCCCCGGAGGAACTCCGCCGACTCCGCGGCCG
>CAYRVS010000067.1:3198-11337 GCA_964427725.1 uncultured Planctomycetaceae bacterium
CGCGCGATCCATGTTCACATCTCCGATTGCGACGGGTTGGTGCATGGCGACCTCCCGCCGGGCCGCGGCGTGGTCGACTTCGCCCCGTATCTGCGGGAAATCGCCGACTTGAAGATCGACGGCGCGGTGTCGATCGAACTCGAGTACTCCCCTGAACCAAGCGAAATCGAAGCCTGGGTCGCCGAGGCCTATCGGACGACGAACACGCTGATGCGTGAAGCGGGGCTCCGCGGCTGAATCAGGCTGCCGGACGGAGTGAGTCGATCCTGCATCGCCGGGAAGAAGCTGGCGAAAAGCCATGGAACCCGAGCCGCAAGATGCTTCAAGACGAAGCCTGCGGGACGAAGCGCCCCGCCGCGATTTGCCGGGCGATGATGGCGGCGAGATACCCCCCCTTGAAGCCGGCGTCGATGTTCACCACCGCGACGTTCGCCGCGCAGCTGTTGAGCATGCTCAGCAGCGGGGCCACCCCCTGAAAATTCGCCCCATACCCCACGCTGGTCGGCACGCCGATGATCGGGCTTTCGACCCACCCGGCGACGACCGACGGCAACGCCCCCTCCATCCCCGCCACGACGACGATCGCCTCCGCCTCGCGGAGTTGCTCCCGTCGTTCGATCAGCCGCCACGGCCCCGCCACGCCGATATCGTGGATCTGCGTGGTGCGGCAGCCGGCCCAAGTCGCCGTTTCGACCGCCTCTTCGGCGACGGGCCGATCGGTCGCCCCCGCCGTGACGACGATCACCCGGGGTTCACCCTCTGCGGCGACCAGGCCCCGCCGTACGGTCCGCGCTGTTTCGTTGATCACCAGGTCGGGCATACCTTCCGCCAGTTCCCGCATCTGCTCCGGCGCGCACCGCGTGATGAGCGACGGCTGACCGGCGGCGTGTTGCGCGTCGAGAATGGCGCGCAATTGCGCCGTCGGTTTCCCCGCTCCATAGACCACTTCCGGCAGTCCGCAGCGCCTGAGGCGATCAAGATCGATCAGCGCGCCCTCCGCCTGCGCGGTGACGGCGTAACGCCCAACCAGTCGCCGTTCCAGCTCCTCCAGCGAGAGTCGTCCCGCGCGCCAGCTTTCGAGCCAATCCGGCAGTCCCGGTTGCGACGTCGACATCGTCATGCCCCCGGGGTCAGGAGAAGCTCGGGACTCGCCGCCGAACGGGTGCCGGCCAGTGGCGGATTATCCGCCGCGCGGAAGGTGAAGACCGCCGACAATTTGGGCTCGGTCGTCTCGTTGCGGCGGGCCGCATGCAGCGTCTTGCAGTGGAAGAAGAGGGCATCCCCGGGTTCGAGCCGGACGGCCTGTTTCGTCGCGAGAATCGGCTGATTCACCGGATGATCCTCGCGGAAGAATTTCGCGGCGTCGTACTGTTCGGGGGCGATCGTCAAGCGATGCGAGCCCGGGATGACCCACAGGCCGCCGTTCTCGGGATACTCCCGCCCCAGCGCGAGCCATAAGTTGACCAGTTCCGGTCGCTCGTACGACCAGTAGCGAATGTCCTGATGCCAGCCCGTTTCGCTGCTGTAACGCGGTTGCTTCGTCATCACGCAATTGTGGTGCGCGAGCGGACAGACGACGCGCGGCCCCACCAGCGCCCGCAATCGCTCCAAGACTTCCGGCCGCAGCAGCCACTCCACGAACAACGGACTGCGCGTCACGGCGTTTTTCAGTCGCCGCGCGGTCCGGCCACCTTCCGCCTCCAGGGACCTGGGCGCGCCGGGATACCGGAGCTCCGCTTCATATTCGATGGGGGGGCAATCCTCGGCGACGTCGCGCAGCGCGACGCGCCGCATCCGTTCCACCAGTTCCCGATCCCCCAGCCCGGGAACGACCAGATATCCCTCGCGCTGAAACCGGTCCACATCCACCACGGCGCTCACCGTCATTCGTCCTGTTCTCTTGGTCTTTCGCGGCGGGAAAGCCGTCTGGCGTTGGGAAGAACTGGCGATCGCAAAGTGTCACGGAAGTCGCCAGAAGACCATCTGATGTGCTCTGTTCGTAGGCTGTCATCTCATAGGCTGTAATCCTCGCGCAAGACGCCGCGGTGAGCGTCCCGGGATCTCGCGTACCGCGAAATGATTCACCCATCCCGCGACTGTTCGCGGCCCATCCGCCTTTCCCAACAGCGCATCGGCCGGGGACTTGCCGAGCCTCACGCGGCCGGGGCGGGTGCCCCGGCCTATGTCCAGATTGGTGTCATGCCGTCGGTTTGGACGTGGTCGCGTCTGCTCACCGTAGGTGGTCGCCTTGGCACTCCGCGGGCCATCCGACGTCTGGACACCGCGCTCCGTCGCCGGTTCACCCCTTCAAATCATACTCCTTGATCTTGCGATACAAGGTCCGCTCGCCGATCCCCAACAGATGGGCCGCCTCGTCTCGCTTACCGCCCGTCAGTTCCAGCGCCCGTTCGATGTAGTACCGCTCGACATCGACCAGCGACCGGCCGATCAAGCCGTCCGCCCCCGAGCGCGGATCGACCGGTTCCCGCTCCGCCGTCCCCCCCAACGGCGCGATCTCCGGCGGCAGATCATCCAGATCGAGCCGGCCGTCGTTGTCCTGCACGACCATGCTCTCGACGACGTTCCGCAACTCCCGGATGTTCCCCGGCCACGGATAGGCCATCAGCGCCTGCTGCACCGGCTTGGTCAACGTCGGCAATGGCCGGTTGCGCCGCTCCGCCATCTGCTTGAGGAAATGCTCGATCAGCAGCGGCACATCCCCGCGGCGCTCGCTCAACGGCGGCAGATAAATCGTCACCACCGAGATTCGATAGTACAGATCCTTGCGGAACTTCCCGGTCTTCACCAACTCCTGCAGATCGGCGTTCGTCGCCGCGACCAGTCGCACGTTGATGTCGAGCTCGTCGTTCGACCCGAGCCGCGTGATCTTGCGCTCCTCGAGCACCCGCAGCAGCTTGACCTGCATGGGGAGCGGCATCTCGCCCACTTCGTCCAGAAACAGTGTCCCGCCGTTGGCGTGCTCGAATTTGCCGATCCGCTTCGCCAGCGCCCCGGTGAACGCCCCCGCCTCGTGCCCGAACAATTCGCTTTCGAGGGTGCTCTCCGGCAACGCCGCGATGTTCAGCGGGACGAACGGCTTGTTCTTTCGTTCGCTGTTCTGATGGATCGCCCGCGCGACGATCTCTTTGCCCGTCCCGCTTTCCCCGATCACCAGCACCGTGCTGTCGGTCGGGGCGACGTTCTTCAGCTTCTCGACGACGCGGCTCATCGCCGGACTGTTGCCGATCACCCCTTCGAAGCCGAACTTCTCGTCCAAACGTCGCGCGAGTTCCTGGGTCTTGCGGAGCAGCCGCACCCGCGTCGCCGCCTTCTCGACCGCCTGCCGCAGTTCCTTGATGTCGACCGGCTTCGACAGGATGTTGTGCGCCCCCTGCTGCCCGGCGGCGAGCGCCAGCTTCACCGACGCGTGCCCGGTCAGCAGGATCACTTCGGCGTCGGGCAATTCTTCTTTCGCGCGACGCAGCAGTTCCAAGCCGTCGATGTCGTCCATCATCAGGTCGGTGACGATGACGTCATAATTCCGCGTCTCGATCAGCGTCGCCGCGCGGCTCCCCGACGCCGCGACCGTGCATTCATAGCCGACCCGTTCCAGGCTCTCGGCGACGGCTTCGGCGTGGGCTTCATCGTCGTCGACGATCAAGACATGAATCTTGATGTTCGCCAAGTCGCCGGGATCGGTCTCGTGAGCGGTCATGGATCGCGGATCGACAAGGGGAGCGGACGGGAGGCGGGCGATGCGGATTCAGGAATCAGGCGGGATCAGGCAACGCGGTCGGGAACCGCAGGACAAACCGCGTCCCCGCGCCGGGGGCGCTGTCGCAGGTGATGGTCCCCCCGTGCGACTCGACGATGCGGTGCACGGTCGGCAGCCCCAACCCGCTCCCTCCCGGTTTCGTGGAGAAGAACGTATCAAACATCCGCGCCTGCGTTTTCGCATCCATCCCGCAACCCGTGTCGATGAGCTCCAGCAAGACATGATCGTCAGCGGTGTGGGTGAGGACTTCGATCCGGCCGCCGGCGGGCATCGCCTGCAAGGCGTTCCGCGCGAGGTTCTGCAGCACCTGCCGAAACAACGCCCGGTCCAGTCGCACCGTCGGCAGATGCGCCGCCAAATGGGGACTCACGTCCACATGCTGCTCCCCCGCCAATGGCGTGAACAGCTCGAGAAAGGCTCGGACTTCGGCATTGAGATCCGCCGGCTCGCGCCGCGGTGCATGGGCCCGGGTGAACTGCAAAAAGTCGTTGAGGATCCGCTCCAAGTGCTCACATTCCGCGAGGACCTTGGCGACCCGTTGCCGATGCCGCTTCTCGCGGGGCGTCCCTTCCTCGGCGAGCCCCTCGTCGAGCAACTCCAGTTGCAGCCGCATCGTCGACAGCGGATTGCGAATCTCGTGGGCCAAGCCCCCGGCGAGACTCGCGATCTCCGCGTACTGCGCCTTCCAGCGGACCTCGTCGAGGGCACAAGGGGCCGGCGAACCATCGGTGACGGCGTCGGGCTCGATCATCGGGAGGGCCGTGGTCGACATCGATGGGGCAACCTCGACTCGCGCGGCGAAGACGCGAGACTACTCCGCCGGCGGAGCCTCTTCGGTCTTCGCGTTGAGTTCCGCCAGCGCCGCCCGCCGCGACAGCTTCACGCGATTCTGGTCGTCGATCGCGATCACCTTCACCGGCATCTTGTCACCCACCTTGCAGATTTCGTCGATGTGCTTGACGAAACCTTCGGCGAGTTCGCTGATGTGGCAGAGTCCGTCCTTCCCCGGCGCGATCTCCACGAACGCCCCGAAGTCCTTGATCGAGCTGACCGTGCCGTTGTAGATCCGGCCGACCTTGATCTCTTCCCCCATCGCCTCGACGCGCGCCAGACACTCTTCCGCGCCCGCCGCGTCGTTCCCGGCGATGATGACCGTGCCGTCGTCCGAGATGTCGATCGTCGTCTGCGTCTCTTCCTGGAGCGCCCGGATGTTCTTCCCCCCGGGGCCGATGAGCAAGCCGATCTTCGACGGGTCGATCTTCGTCCGCAAGAGCCGCGGCGCGTAGGCCGAGATCTCGCCGCGCGGCCGACGAATCGCCGACAACATCGTCTTCAGAAGTTCGATGCGGGCCTTCTTCGCCTGTTCGAGCGTCTTCCGGATGATCTCTTCGCTGATCCCGTCGATCTTCAGGTCGAGCTGGATCCCCGTGACCCCCTTCTGCGTTCCCGCGACCTTGAAGTCCATGTCGCCGAAGTGGTCCTCGTCCCCCATGATGTCGGTCAGCAGGACGAAGCGATCCGGCTCTTTCACCAACCCGATCGAAATCCCCGCGACCGGCTGCGTGATCGGCACCCCGGCGTCCATCAGCGACAACGTCGCGCTGCAGACCGACGCCATCGAGCTGCTGCCGTTCGATTCGGTGATGTCGCTGATCACGCGGATCGTATACGGGAACTTTTCTTCGGCGGGCACGACCCATTGCACCGAGCGTTCCGCGAGCGCCCCGTGGCCGATTTCACGGCGACCCGGACCCCGGATCGGCTTGCATTCCCCGACCGAATACGGCGGGAAGTTGTAATCGAGCATGAACCGCTTGCCGTACTCGGGGAAGATCCCGTCGACACGCTGAACATCGCGCACAGTCCCGAGCACCACCGTCGCAAGCGACTGCGTTTCGCCCCGGGTGAAGAGCGCCGAGCCGTGCACCCGCGGCAGGATCCCCGCGTGACACGTGACTTGCCGCAGGTCGTCCCAACCCCGGCCGTCGATCCGCTTCCCATCCAGAATCGAATCGCGGACGACGCGGGCTTCCAGCTCATAGAACGCAGCGAAGAACTGGGCCTTGGTGCCGCCATTCGCGGCGGTTTCGGCCCCTTCCGGGAAGAGCTCGGTGACGAGGGCTTCCTTGAGCGCCCGCACGGCCGCCGCGCGATCCTGCTTGAGGCCCCCTTGTTTTGCCTCCCGCAGCCGGGCATAAGCCTTCTCGCGCAGCACCGCCGTAAACGGGTTTTCGGCCTTCGCGGGGACCGCTTGCGGGGTGACCCCCGCCGCTTTTTGCAGTTCGAGTTGCAGATCGCAGAGTTCGACGATGGCGCGGTGGGCGAACATGATCGCCTCGGCCATCCGCTCTTCGGGGAGTTGCTGCGCGAAGCCCTCGATCATGAGGACCGACGTCCGATTCCCCGCGACGATCAGATCGAGGGTGCTGGTCGCCATCTCCTCGGCGGTCGGCAGCAGGCGAAATTCCTCGTTGACCATCCCGACGCGCACCGCGCCGATCGGACCCTGGAAGGGCAGCGGGGCCAGCGACAACGCCGCCGAGGCTCCGATGATCGAGAGGACGTCGGGATCGTTCTGATGATCGAACGCCAACACGCTCGACATCACCTGCACTTCGTCGTTGTAGCCCTCGGGGAAGAGGGGGCGAATCGGACGGTCGGTGAGGCGGGCGGTCAGGATCTCGCGGGTGGTCGGGCGGCTTTCCCGCTTCAGGAAGCCCCCGGGGAATTTCCCGGCGGCGGCGGCCCGCTCCCGATAATCGACGGTGAGGGGGAAGAAGTCGGTGCCCGGCCGGCTGGGACCATCTTGGGCGGCGACCAGGACGACGGTTTCGCCATATTGGATCAGGACCGCCCCGGCGGCTTGCTTGGCGACTTCCCCGGTGGTGATCCGGAGTGTCCGTCCGGCGATCTCACGTTCCACGCTAACTTTCACAATGCTTCCTTAACTGCGGTGCTGCTGTCGATGTGATGGATTCGTTGGATGGGGGTTCGAGAGGAGTGGCCACGCGCATCGGGCGGCATGACCGTGACTCGGCTTGAGCGGACATCCAAGTCGCGAGCCCGTGGATTCATCGATTCGGGACGCCAAGTGGCCCTCGGCTCCCACCCCGCCATGAGGTGCCGGCAAGTTTTGGGGCGGGGGGCAACCATGGTCCGTAAAGACCGACAGCCGACCTCCGGAGAGATCGGCTGTCGTCAATTCACTTTCGCAAGCCGACCTTTTCGATGATCGCGAAGTATCGCTCCGAGGCCGAACTCTTCAGATAATCGAGGAGCCGACGCCGCTTGCTCACCAGCATCAACAGACCCCGCCGACTGGCGTGATCCTTCATGTGCCCCTTGAGATGCTCGGTGAGCTGCGCGATGCGTTGCGACAGGACCGCGATCTGGACTTCCGGCGATCCGGTATCCTCGGCGCCGCGTTGATAATCCTTGATCAGTTGCGTCTTGCGTTCTTTGGTGATCGACATCACGAAATTCCAAGTTCGAGCCGGGGGGAGGGTTCGATCCCTACCGGGGGTCGGCACCAAGTTTACCGATCTCGTCGGCGATCGGCTGATCACCTCGCGAGCGGTCTCCGGGCGTTCCACCCGCCCCGACTTGGCATCGACCAGCAGCCTGCCGGACGCTGACGAACGTCAACCGTTCGCCTCCCCCGCCTGCCTTCGTCCACCCAATATCTTAAGGAGTCGGAGTCTATCAAGCGCGGCGCAGGAATCAAGGGACCGCCTGCCAAAGCGGCAGAATTCTCGGCGGTCTCCCTCCCCGGATCATGCCTCGCCACCCCCTGCCCCTCCATCCCAGGATTGCGTTCGTCCTAACCTTAATGAATGATAAGCGTTGCGAGGTTTTTTCTCGCGCGCGGAAGAACTCGCCAACACGGGGCTCCCGGGCGGCGTAAGTCGTTCAGGAGCTTGGGATGATCGACGTCATGAGTCGTCCCGAATCGGACGAACAGCTCGCCGAATCCGCGATCGCCGCCGGGAATGAAGCCCGGCTCGTGGACGAAGCGCGCCGTGGCAGCCGATCCGCCTTTGGGGAACTGGTGCTCCGTTACGAACGACGGTTGATCCGACTGATTCTGCAATTCATTCGCGATGAGGATCAGGCCGAAGACTTGGCTCAGGAGACCTTTGTCCGGGCCTACCAGCGCTTCGACCAGTTCGATCCGGCGCGACGGTTCGGGCCGTGGCTCTTTCGGATCGGTGTCAACCTGACCCTCGACCATCTCCGTCGGCGGCGACGCCGGGGTTGGTGGTCGCTGTTCAGCGAAGCTCCGACGGAACGAACCCCCGATCCGGCGTCGGCCGATCCCCGGCAGGCGCTCGATTTGAGCCAAGAAGTCCAGCGGGTGCTTGAGC
>CAYRVS010000067.1:11347-13808 GCA_964427725.1 uncultured Planctomycetaceae bacterium
TGCTTGAGCAGTTGCCCGAGACCTACCGCACCGTCTTGGTGATGCGTGATCTGGAGAATTTTTCGACCTCGGAAATCGCCGCGATCCTGAACCGTAAGGAAGCCACGATCCGGTGGCGGCTGGCGGAAGCGCGGACGCGGTTCCAGCAGCTTTGGACCAAACGCGTGAACGCCGGACCCATTCCGGCGCGTGCGAGATCGGCGATCGATGAAACGGTCTCGTCGGAGGAAGCGACGGGAGATGACGAGTAACACGGACGTCGACAGGTCGCGGAGTTCGCGCGACGCGGACTCTTTTCGGGAATCTCAGCGCATGGACTGTCGGCAAGCCCAAGCCCTGTGGTCGTTGGTGGTCGGGCAAGACCAACCCGACACCGCCGAACTCGCCTCGTTGGAACGGCATACGCGCGGTTGTCCCGGCTGTCGCCGCTTTCACGACGACCTCACCCGCAGTCAAACCGCGCTGCAGGACGCGCGACTCACCATCGATCCCCGGCCGCGCCTCTGGCCGCGCGTCTCGGCGACGCTCATCGAATGGGAACGCCGGCCGAAGTACGCCGTCTTCAACGTCTGGGTGCCGACGGCGATCGCCTCGCTGGCCTGCGTGCTGCTGGTGTCGGTCGCGGTTTGGGAAGTCGACCGTCATCGTGAAGGGAGTTCGATGATGGACGTCGTTCTCCAGCGACCCGCTCCACGAAACCTCTTCGTCAGCGATCCCGCGTTCCGTGGAGCATTGGGGGCCCAACCCACCCGGGATGATCTTCGCCGCTGGCAGGGCAAACATGCCGAAGCCTTCCCCGGCGGCCTCCCGGGAGTCGCTCCGGTCCCGGCGGCGAACCGTAACGTGCCGCCGCCTCATCAGCGGTTGTCGCCGTGGTGATGACGGGTTGGTGAATCTTGTGATCACGGCAAGCAGCCCAGGGATAGCGTTCCCTGGGCTGCTGCAATTCACACCGATCAATTCCACGTCACCACCCGCACCTTGTTATTGGAACTGTCCCCGATGTACAGCCGCCCCTGCGGATCAAAGAAGACCCCGTGGGGCCGATTCAAGCGGCAGCGTCCGGGTTCGCCATCGGGACCATCCCCCTTCTGGCCGTCGCCCACCAGCGTTTCGAGCCGCCCCGTCTTCAGCCGAATGACGCGGATGACGTGGTTCTCGGTATCGGCGAGATAGATGTCGCCGTCGGGTCCGATCGCGACCCCTTTCGGGCCATTGATCTGTCCCATCACGGCGGGTCCGCCATCACCGCTGTAGCCCCCTTTCCCCGTTCCGGCGAGGTGGCGCAGCGTCCCCGTCTTGCGATTCCAGCGGTAAACCGCCGAGCCTTCCCGCAGCACGATGATCACATCCCCGGCCCCATCGACGGCGAGCGTCCGCGGACCATGCAGCGGCGTTCCGACCACTGCGGCCCCGTCAGGCGTGTTCCCCTTGGCCCCGGTCCCCGCCACCGTTTGGATCACCCCCGTCGCGATCTCCACCGATCGTATCCGGTGATTGTTGATATCGCAGATCAGAAAACGATCGGTCCCATCCAGTGTGACGGCGATCGGAAAGTTCATCAGCGCGGCGGTCGCCGGGCCGCCATCGCCGCTGAACCCCGCCTTCAAGCCGACCCCCGCGACGGTCGAGACCAGCTTCGTCTCCCAGGCGATCTTGCGGATCGTTTGGGTCCGCATGTCGGAGATATAGAGGTCGCCCGACGGATGAAACCGCAGCTCGTGGGGCTGATCGAACTTGGCCGCGGTCGCCGAGCCGTCCGCATACCCGGCGGTATTGGGGGTTCCCGCATAGAGGCTGACCCGCTGCGTCTGAGGATCCATCCGCCGAATCACATGCCCGCCGAACTCCGCCCAATAGAGCGCTCCATCCGGCCCGATGTCCAACCCGAACGGTTCGCTGACGCCGGCCTCGAGCGCCGGGCCGCCATCGCCGGACACCGTCTTGGACCCGTTGCCGGCCAGCGTTCGCACATCGGCGGCCGACCCCGGATATCCGGTGATGAGGAGGAAGAACACGAACGCGATCATCGGACGCATGAGGGTGGTTCCGGGCTGGATCGAGAGGTGATTCGTGTTGGTGTTATGCCGGATGGGGTTCGATCGGGCAACCGTGACGCGCTCGCCTGCGGCTCGCGGCTAAACCGAGGATGGTCGGCGGGATGCGTCGGAATTCGCCATTGGCTAAACTGCGGCATCGCTACGGTTCGTCCATTGATCGCGTTGAGGCTCCCGAACATGCCCGCGGCTCCCGTGTTTGAATCCGACGCCCCCGGCCGACCCGCCGCCCCGACCATCGTGGTCCATTCCGGAGCGAGCGGCTGGTCGACTTGGGGCATGCGGTTGGCGCTGGTGGCGCTCGGGTTCTCGGTGATGGCGAACATCGGGATGTTCGCCGCGTTCCGCGACTACTTCGTCAACGTCGAGCCGCCGCAGGAACGGTTCCATTCCGGCGAGGAGAC
>CAYRVS010000067.1:13818-18869 GCA_964427725.1 uncultured Planctomycetaceae bacterium
CGCGACAAAGTCGTGCTCTTGACGATGTCGGGGACGATTTCGACGCCGTTCACCGAGCGCTGGCTCAAACAGATCAAGGCCGCCGCGAAAGACAATCAGGTGAAGGGGGTGCTGTTGCGGGTCGACAGCCCCGGCGGATTCGTCGCGGACAGTCATCAGCTCTATCACGAACTGAAAAAACTCAGCGACCTGAAGCCCGTTTACGTGCAGATGCAGCGGATGGCGGCCTCGGGGGGCTATTACGTCTCGATGGGGGCCGGGCCGAAGGCGAAAATCTACGCCGAGCCGACCACTTGGACCGGCTCGATCGGGGTGATCATCCCGCGGTACGACGTCAGCGAGCTGTCCAAGAAATTCGGCATCGGATCCGACCCGCTGAAGACCGGCGAATTCAAGGATGCCTTGAGTCCGTTCCGTCCCTTGTCCGACGGGGAAAAAGCCGTTTGGACCAACATCATGAACCAGTCGTTCGAGCAGTTCATCGAGGTCATCGCGTCGAACCGCCCGAACCTCGACACCGACCAAGTCAAGGCCCTCGCCACCGGACAGATCTACACCGCGAAAGACGCCAAGGCGAACGGCCTCGTCGACGAGATCGGTTACGAGGAAGACGCCCTCCAGGCGCTCCAGACCGCGGCGGGGCTCACCACGGCCCGCGTGGTGACCTACGAACATCCGGCGACGTTGATGGACGTCCTCTTGAGCAGCGCCCGCGCGGAGGCGAAGGCCGATCCGCTGCGGAGTCTCCTCGAAGCGAGCGTCCCCCGCGCGATGTTTTATTGCTCGTGGCTGCCGCCGCTGCCGAGGTGATGTCAAACAAGCAGCCCAGGGGAAAGCTTTCCCTGGGCTGCCATCACATGAAAAAACGCCGACAGCCGCCGGGACGCATCACGCGTCCTGACGGCTGTCGGTCCATCCCGGGTCGGGGCGGCGACTTGGTGTCGACCGCGTTACGGCAACAGGCGGCGCTGCAGCGGCACCCGCTGCACCAGCAGTCGCAACGTCGTGCCGGGGCTCCCCACGGCGTAGACGTAGTACGCATTGAGCGGCGACAAGACCAGCGGCGCCGCCGGCAGCAGGTTGGTTTGCGGTTGACCCGCCGGAGTCAGCCGGGCGACGAACGGCCCCGCTTGCAAGTCGGTGGGGTTCGATTGCCGCGGGTTCGTCAGTCCCAGCACGGCGGTCCCGGGCAGGTTGATCGGCGAGGTGAGCGTGACATCCACCGCCGGCGCGTTGGCCACATGCCGCACCACCAACCGCGATTTGCCGGTCATGATCCGTTGTTGCGAATTGAGAAACGCGGTCCCGACCGGCACGCCGTTCGTCGAGAGATGGGCGACGAAGGTCACGCTTTGCCGCGACCGCAGCGAGATCGTCCCGGTGATCACGGGCGGATTGGCTCCGGGATTGTCGGGATCGGCCAAGGCGACGGTGACCTGATAGTTCCCGGGGGACAGGCTGAGCGGCGTGCTGAAGGTGCCGAATTCCACCCCCGCGAAGATGCAGTTGAGATTCCCCGGCAGGCCGACGCAGACGTCGACCGGCAGGTTGTTGGGGACGTCGACCATGTCGGTGTCGAGATCGTCCCCGGGGAGCCCATGAACGAAGAAGAGCTCGCCGTTGCTGTTTTGGGCTTGGGCGTCGGCGGCCCCTAACGTCCAAACCGCCAGGGCGCTCAGCGCCAGGCCGGTCAATGACCACCACTTGCCAATCATCTCGTGAGATCCTTGATCAGAGATTCGCGCCAACCCAAGTTCGGTGGGACGCCGTGACCCGTCGCCCGAGACCGTGTGCGCTGCACGGTGCATGACGGGTCAGTCTGACGACGGGTCGCGACCGGCGTCAAACAGTTTTTGACCTCCGCCGAGGGCGAGACCTGAACGGCCTCGGCGATGCCGAACCTAGCGAATGTAGGGGTTGGATGCCCCGCGGCGACGTGGTTACCGGGAGCTCTACCGGGAGCCCTCCATGCGACGGGGGGAAGCCCACCCATAGCTATGGGTGGGCTTCAGAAACGAGTGACGCTCAACCCTCCCGCGTCGCCAATTCGCGCAGCAGCGGATCATCCAGCATCACCCCCTTGGGAAGCTGTTTGATCCGATCAAGCACCTTCGCGACGGCGGCGTCGGAATGGTCGAGCTGCAATTGCTCGAGCCGATGGGCCACCGCGCGCCTACCGCTATGCCGCCCAAGCACCAGCTGAATCCCATCCCCGCCAACCCGTTCGGGACGAAACGGCAGGTAGGTGTCGGGATTCTTGAGTAGCCCGTCCTGATGGATCCCCGCCTCGGTGGCGAAGACGGTGGGGCCGCAAACCGGCTTATTGGGCGCGGTCCGAATGCCGGTCAGCCGTTGCACCAGATGACACAGCGGGACGAGTTGTTTCGTGTCGAGCTTGGCCCGTCGGCCGAATTGATCAAAATGGAGGTCAAGGGCCATCGCGACCTCCTCCAGCGAGGCGTTCCCCGCCCGCTCGCCGATCCCGTTCACCGTGCATTGCACGACATGCGCCCCGGCGGCGATGCCCGCCAGACTGTTCGCCACGGCGAGTCCCAGATCGTTATGGAAGTGAACCGCTAGCAACACGCGATCGATGTTCGGCACGCCGGTCTGAATCGCGTCGAGGAACTGCCGCACTTTTTCCGGCGTCAGGATGCCGACGGTGTCGGGGAAGCCGACCGTCGTGGCCCCGGCGTCGATCGCCACGCGGTAGCACTCGCACAGATAGTCAAGTTCCGTCCGGCTGGCGTCCTCGGGACTGAAGGCGACGATCTCGAATTTCGAGGCGGCGTAGGCCACCGTCTCGCCGATCAGCTTCAAAATCTCCGCGCGCGATTTTTGCAGCTTGTATTCTCGATGGAGCGGGCTCGTCCCGACAAACAGGCTGACCCCCCGCTTGTGGGCGGGCTGCCCTTCGAGCGCCCGATCGGCGGCGTCGACGTCGCTGTTCACGGTCCGGCACAACGCGGTGAGGACTGGTCGTTTCACCTGGCCGACCATCAACCGGATCGCTTCGACGTCCTGTTCGCTCGACGCGGGGAAGCCGGCATCCAAAGAATGGACCCCCACCCGCTCCAACGCGAGGGCGATCTCGAGTTTGTCCCGCGGCTCGAGCGTCGCTCCCGGCATCTGCTCTCCGTCGCGCAGCGTGGTGTCGCTGAAGAGCACCGCCCCCGACCGCCGATGATGCTGAATCATCGCGGTCTTGATCGTTTGCGTCACGCGGCGGCCGAGAGTGGCGAGAAACGACACGGCGAGGGGATCCCAAGAGCGATGGAGGGGGCCGGCGTGATCGTTGTTTCGGACCACACTCCCAACCAAGGATAGCGAGGGGCACCCGCCCCTCGCGCGTGTCGGTCATGAGTCACATCTTCGTGGCCCGCCAAAACACACTCCACGAGAATTCCCCACGCGTGCCGCCGGCTTCGCCTGTGGGGATTGAGTGCGTCTCCATCGACGTAGACCACTGGCGAAGCCAGTGGCACACGCCTTGCGAAGACCACCGGCGGTTCGTATGGCACGCAACATCACGCCGTGAGGCGTTCACTTGGTGCGTCAAGACGCACCTTACGTCTATGTTGAAGCCGCACACGACTTGATCACATCCGCTCAATTGGCCTTGTTCGCCTGCTTCGACGGGAAGAGCTGCGGCAGGACCGTCTTCAGCTCTTCGACCGAAGACCCCCGGCTGATGACGGTTCCCTTCTCGTCGATCAGGAACATCGTCGGGACCGAGAAGACCCCGTACTGCACCGCGGGCGGGCTGTCGAAACCCCCTTCTTCATAGACCTGCGGCCACGGCAGCTTGTTCGCGGTGACATACTGCTGCAACTGGGCGACCTGCTGCTCGCGCGTCCCGACGGCGATCGTGTCGAGCGAGACCCCGACGATCTCGAAGCCGCGCGGTTGGTACTGCTGATGCAACGCCTTCAGGGCGGGAAGCTGCTCTTTGCACTCGGGGCTCCACGACGCCCAATAGGTGATGAGCAGCGTCTTGCCGCGATACGCGGCGGAATTGAAGACCTGATCGTTGAGCGTCCGGCCCTGCAGCGCGAAGGGTTTGCCCTTCATGTCGAGCCGCCGCATCGCTCCCTGGGCCTTCTGGGCGAGGGGCGAGGTTCCCTTGTCCTTCACCAACCGGAGATACCACTCGGCGGCGTCCTTCGGTTTGCCGGCGAACTCCGCCGCCGTCGCCAGATTCCACATCGCGTCGGCGGCATCGTCCGACTGCGGATAAGCCTCCACAAACGACGTCAGCGACTTGAGCCATTCCGTCTGAATCGCCTCCCGCTTGTCGGGCTCCACCGCCAGCAACTCGACGGCGTTTTGCGCCATGATGCGACGATATGTGATGTAGGGAACGATCACCGAGCTCTTGCCGCCGCGACCATATTCGGCCTCCATCTGCTTGAGCCGCGCCAGCCCTTCCGGATAGGCCCCCACCTGCACGGCGGTGGCGATCCCGTCGACGCATTGCTTAAGGAAGGCGACTTTCTCGTCCTCGGTCGCGGCGAGAGACATTAGCTTCAAGAGCATGTCGGCCCGGCGGCTGTTGTACGCCGACAGTTCCGTCGGCTTCGCGGTTCCCAATTGCGGCTGTTGTTGATCGAGCTTCTGCAGTTCTTCGATGAGCTTCTGCATTTCGGGGCTGGGAGCGGCAAGCGCGAGGTTCCCCGCTTCGTCACCCAGACCCGGCTGCATCAGCAATCCCCCGGCGATGATCGACGTGGTGTCCCCTTCGATCGGGACTGGGGCCTTCGTCAATTTCCAGACTTCGCCGACGCGGATCATCTCGCCGATCTGGACGAGGGCCGGCTGTGCGGGAGGCGGGCCGTTTTCGATCACGACCATCGCGTTCTCATAGACGTACAAATCGTCGCGGGCCTTGCCGTCATCGGCGGGAATGACCCCCGGCATCTGGGCGTCGAACCGCACCCATTTCGATTGCGCGGTCAGCACCTTGCTTTTCTGCATCACCGAGCGGACTTCCGCCGGCGCGGCGGCGACCTGCTCCAGAATCTTCGCGGCGAGCGTGCCGCCGATTCCCAGCG
>CAYRVS010000067.1:18879-24428 GCA_964427725.1 uncultured Planctomycetaceae bacterium
CGGTGACGAGGACCGTTTGCAGCATGTTGAGATCACCGCCGGTCATCGCCTGAATCGCGACCCGCGAGGCTTCCGCCGCCGAGAGGGATTGCCAACGATCGATCACCTGGTCTTCGTTGACGTCGAGACCCCAGCGTGACCCACCCAAGTTCAGCCAACGGGCCTGATCGGGCTTGCCGTTTTTGTTGGTGTCGAGATCGCGATAGACCTCGATGCCGTGCTGGTAGTACCGCCATTGGTCGAACTTGTTGTCGCCGTCGGAATCGACGAACCGCCGCAGCACCTGACCCTGCGGACCGGTGACGACCCATGTGAACGATTTCCCCTTCCGCTCGCCGTCGACTTTGCACTTGGGATACTCGGCGGCCTTGGGGATTTCGTAGTCGACGTCCCGCTGTTTGGGCTGAAACTGCATGGTCGTTTCGACCGTCGGGGCCTGCGCGTCAGCGGTCTCGCCGCCCACCAGACATGCCAATCCGAATACGGTCCAAACGACCGTCGCCGCCGCAACTCGTGGACCCATCATGGTCGCGTTCCTTCGCAGCCCACTTGTCGTGGGGAGTCTCCGTTCACCGCGCGGGACGCCCAAGTCCCCCGCGTTCGGCAAGTTCCGCCATTTTCGGAAAACGAGCGGCAGCCGTCGAGAGCAGTTTTCGAGACGCGGACGCGATGCGTGACGCCGCGTCGCAGCGCAAGCCTTGGGTCATTCAAACCGCAGCGTCTTCCCCGGAATCTTGATGTGGCATGATCTCCTGAAAGTCGCGTGAAGGGGCCGCGCGGGTTTGTGGACATCCGCCGCGGGGCGTGATATCACTGGCGCGTCCATAGTCGGCGACGGTGTGTCGAGCCACGGCGGTGCGTCTCCTTCGCGGGATCTCCGACGGCCGACGAGGTGGCTGTCCGCATCCAGCATTTTCAGGAGTCTGCAGCATGTCGATGTATGTCGGCGAAGCCCTGTGCGGCGAAGGAAACGAAGTGGCCCATATCGATCTGTTGATCGGTGACAAGACGGGGCCGGTGGGAATCGCGTTCGCGAATGCCCTCGCCGATCAGAAGGCCGGCCACAGCAACCTGCTCGCCGTCCTCACGCCGAACCTCGCCGTCAAGCCGGCGACGGTGATGATCACCAAGGTGACGATCAAGGGGGCGCGACAGGCGGTGCAGATGTTCGGGCCGGCGCAAGCCGCGGTCGCCAACGCCGTCGCCGACTGCGTCGAAGCCGGGATCATCCCGAAGGATCAGGCCGAGAAGCTGTGCATCGTCTGCGGCGTGTTCATTCACTGGGAAGCCGCCGATGACAAGAAGATCTATCAGTACAATTACGAGGCGACGAAGCTGTCGATCGCCCGGGCGATGAAGAACGAGCCGAGCGCCGACGAAATGCTCGCCAAGAAGGCGTCGGCCAAGCACCCGTTCTACGCGGGTTGATCGCGTCGCAGATGGAGCGTTTGTTTTCATGGGAAGCCCAGGGATCGCGATCTCTGGGCTTCTTGGTTCCGTGCAGGGTCCGCCGGCATGCAGCGCATTCTGATTCAGCTCGACACCGATCAACATCCCAGCACGTTTGACCGCGTGGTCGCCGTCGATGCCGGGGTCGACCAGCTGTTCAGTTATGGCGGCATCACGCCCGACGCCGTCGAGCCGTTGGTCCACGGAGGGATGTTTACCCGTAAGCCCAGCGATCTGAAGTCGACCGCGGTCTTTGTCGGGGGGAGTCGAGTGACCGAGGGCGAAGCGATCTTTGCCAAGGTCCGCAAGACCTTCTTCGGGCCGGTGCGGCTGTCGGTGATGATGGACTCGAACGGGTCGAACACGACCGCGTCGGCGACCGTCGTGGCGATCGGCCGGCATCTCGATCTGACGCGGACGACGGCGCTCGTGCTGGGGGGGACGGGCCCGGTGGGGTTGCGGGCCGCGCAGATTCTGTGCAGTCAGGGGGCGACGGTTCGTCTCGCGTCGCGATCGTTGGAGAAAGCGCAGGCAGCCCGCACACAGATCGCGGGGCTGGTCGATTCGTCCCGGTTGACGGCGCACGGCGTGGCGTCGGCGGCTGATTTTCAGCAGGTCGCTCAAGGGATCCAGGTGGTGATCGGGGCGGGAGCCGCCAGCGTGCAGTTGGTCGCCAAGGCCGATTGGAAGCGGATCGCCGGCTTGAAACTCCTCGTTGACTTGAACGCCGTCCCTCCGGCGGGGATCGAAGGGGTTGACCCGCTGGACAAAGGGGTCGAGAAGGATGGAGTGATCTGCTACGGCGCGATCGGCGTCGGCGGAACGAAGATGAAGATACATGCCGCCGCGATCAGGAAGCTGTTCGAGTCGAATGATCAAGTGCTCGACACGATGGCGATTTACGAGCTCGGGAAAACGATCGGCTGAGACCGGCCGAGAGGCGGCATGCAACTCCCCAGGTCAAGGCTCGCGACCGTGATGCCGCCGTTGGCTCGACTGTCGGGCGAGGCGTGGGACTTTCTGTTCCCGCCGAGTTGCCTCAACTGCGGCGGTGATCCTGCGGGAACACGGCAACTCTGTGGAAGCTGTCGCGAAAGCTTGTTGCCCGTCGTGCCGGCATGGTGCCGCCGGTGTGCCGCTCCCGTGGGTCCCAATCTGCCGACGGAGGATTGCCCGCGTTGTCGGCGGGAACGGTTCGCGTTCGATCGGGTCTGGACGCTCGGCGTCTACGAGGGCCCGCTGCGTCGCGCGATTTTGCACGCCAAAGAGACGCATGGCGGACCATGGTGTCGACTGCTGGCCGAACTGCTGCTCGAACGTTGGCGGCAGGGGCTTTCGGAGCCCGCGTACGATGCCGTCGTCCCCGTGCCGCATACGTGGCGGCATCGCTGGCGGCAGCTGCATGCGGCGTCGGAAGCGATCGCCGAGACGATTTCAAGGGGACTCAAGTCTCAGTTACGGACGAGCGTGTTGCGGAAGCTCCGCGAGACGCCGAAACAGACGACGCTGGCGCCTTCCGCGCGGCGGCAGGCGCAACGCGGGGCCTTCGGCGTGCCGAGTGGAATCCGGCTCGATGGTCGACGGATCTTGTTGGTCGATGATGTACTGACGACGGGGGCGACCGCCGACGTGGCGAGCCGCGCCTTGCATGACGCCGGCGCGGCAGTGGTCAGCGTCGCGGTGATTGCGCGAGGCGTGGGGCGGCCGTGAACGGGCAAGATCACGCGGCCGGGACGGGTGCCCCTGCCTATTGCTGGTGGGCATGAGTTCGCGCGCCGATCACGCCGCGGCGCGGAGCTCGACGGTGAACGCGCTCCCCTGGCCGAGCTGACTCTGCACCGAGATCGTGCCGCCGAAGAGTTGGCATAAGTGCTTGACGATCGAGAGCCCGAGTCCCGTGCCGCCGAGTTCGCGCGAGCGGGCCTTGTCGATCCGATAGAACCGCTGGAAAATCCGCTGCTGATGCTCGTGGGCGATGCCCGGGCCGGTGTCGCGCACCTGGATCAGGACGCGGCCCCCCTCGCGCGACCAGCGGACCACGATGCGTCCGTTCTCGGGCGTATAATTCACCGCGTTGTCGAGCAGATTGTCGAGGATCGTCCGTAACCCATCGTCGTCGGCGTAGCCCCAGATCGCACCCGCCGGCGCCTCGGTCGCCAGTTCGATCCGTTTGGCGCGCGCGACCCCTTGATGAGCGTCGATGCACGCCGTCGCGATCCGCGAGACATCGGTCGGCTCGACATCGTACGCCTCCTCGCCCGCCTCCATCTTGGCGAGCGCGAGGAGATCGAGAATCAGCCGATGCAACCGATCGGCCTGTTCGGCGATCCGTTCCACGAACAATCGATTGCTGGCGGCGTCCTCCAGCCCCCCCTCAAGCAGCGTGTCGGCATAGGCGGCGATCGAACTGAGCGGGGTCTTCAGTTCATGGGAGACGTTCTGCACGAAATCGCGGCGCAGGTTTTCCAGTCGCCGCAGCTCCGTCACGTCGTGCATCACCACGACGACTCCGGGGGCGGGATTGCCGGGGAGTCGCGACGCCGTCACCCCGACGGTGCTTTGCGTGCGGGCCACGTCGAACTCGACGCGCGGCAGGCCCCCTTCCTCGGCCGCTTGGCGAACCACCCGTTGCAAAGCCTCTTGTCGCACCTGCTCCCACAACGGCCGGCCGAACATGCTCGTCGGCTTGAGGTCCATCAGTCGGATCGCCGCGGGGTTCGCGAACAGGATCCGGTCCTCGGCGTCGACCGCGATGACCCCTTCATTCATCGCCCCGAGGATGGTTTCGAGGCGCTGGTGGTCGGTCTCGACCTGCAGCCGTTGATCCTGTAGGTCGTGGATGCGCGCGGCAAGCTGCCGGCTCATCGAGTTGAAGACCCGGGCGAGGGTGCCGATTTCGTTGCGGCTGCGGATGGCGACTTCGGGGGGGTGCTCGCCCGCGGCGAGTTGCTGGGCGGCCTGCGTCAACGTTTCCAGCGGACCGATGATTCGTCCCACGACCACATAGTTGATCGCCAGCGCGATGATGCCGATGGTCGCCGCCGCGGCCCAAAGCTGCTGCCGCGCCGCGGCCTGATCACGCAGCGAGCGATCCAGCGGATACCGTAATCGCAAGATCGGACTATCGGTCTCGGTCGCCGTCACACGTCGGCTATAGACCATGTCGGGAATCGTCGCGCCGGGAAAAAGGACGTCGGCGAAACCCTCGCCCGAGTCACGCACCGCGACCACGTCAGGCGAATCCAAGTCGACCAGCGTGGTCAGATCCTCCCAGCGAATGCGCCACAAGACCCGGCCTTGCGGCGTGATCAGTCCCGCCGCGAATTCTTGGGGCTCGACGATGTCGCTGAGCGTTCGCGTCGTTTCCGCCAGCGCGGCGTCTTCGGCGGAGTCGAGGCGCCCGAGCACGGCGGCAAGACCGGCCCCTTCGGCGAGCAGGCGTTGTCGCGCCTGGGTTCGGAACGCTTCCGTCTGCCGATACGACAAGATGACTCCGAAGGCGAGCCCGGTCGCCAAGGTGATGACCGCATAGACGCCGAACAACCGCCAGAACAACTGTGACGAAAGCATGCCCCCCGCGCTTTCCACTGCTCGCCGCGATCGCATTTCCGGCGATCGCGCGCTCCACGACAGACAGCATCGACCCATGTCATCGCGGTCGCGTTCCGCCCATCAAGATGTCCGAATGGTGAGTCTCGCCCCATCGATTGTCGATCCCACGCCGCCGATCGCAACTTCGACTTCATGAAAACTTGACCAATTCGACCCTAGCTCAGCGAGTTCGCGATCTGCCGCCCGCTCCCCCCGCGAGCCGAACCGCGATACGCTATCATCCCAAGGAGTATGTGGAATGTCGTCGGCGAAGAATGTGTATGGCCGGGAACTGCAAACGTGCAGTCTGAGCCCCGTCACGGGATGGTACCGCGACGGGTGTTGCCGCACGGGGCCCGGTGACGCGGGACTGCATCTGGTCTGCGCCCGCGTCACGGCGGAGTTTCTGCAGTTCTCGAAGGCGCGCGGGAATGATCTCTCGACACCCCATCCCGAATGGGATTTTCCGGGGCTTGAGCCGGGCGATCAATGGTGCGTCTGTGTCGAGC
>CAYRVS010000068.1:0-24218 GCA_964427725.1 uncultured Planctomycetaceae bacterium
ATCCTGCTTGAAGGCGAGCCACAGTTCGCCGATGTCCTCGATCACCGATGTGACCATCCGACCCCTCCGTGGTGAGTCTGCGTCCGTAGGCAACCAATATGGGAGAGTCTGTCACGGGGCGGCGACTGTCGTCGCGGCCGCGTGTCACACTCAGGGTTCCGCGGGCGGAGCGCTCTCCGCCTGGGCCAACCAACGGGAAAACTCCTGTTGGGCGGCCTCGTCCATGAGCCGGCGCGCGATCTCGCCGCACGCCAGCCCGACACCAAACAACACCGCCGTCCGTCCCAACCCCGTCAGCACGCCGCCGGCGAGATCGCTCCCCGTCCACGCCGCATCGAGCGCGGTCGCGGCGAAGGCGAGCAATCCCAAACGACAGGCGATGGTCCAGGCCATCTCGGGCTTTCACGGCGGGTCCATCCGTCCCCGTCTTGCGCAGGCAAGACAAGGGCCGCACGGTGGCGTGATCACTTGATCGGCCTCGACCTTGAGTCGGGTTGAGTCAAACCGACGTAATCTGCGCGATTCTCCCGTTCGACACGAAGTTTCCGATTCCGAACCCGTAACATGAATTGGACTCAAGCCGGGCATCCGGTTCGCAGCACGGACCGCCGGTCGGCCTGCCGGTTCGCGGCGACAGGCCCCGCCCCGCCTCTCCCGCGGGGGTTGCGGTCCGCGCGGCGGACCTTACGCCAATCCGGAGTCCTCCTTGATCATCGTCGACAACCGACCAAAGCCCGTCGCGTTGTCGCGCGGCGGCCAAGGCTGCCCCACCCAGCGCGCGGCGAGTTGCCGCAACGCCCGGCTCGCGGGGCTTCCTTCCTCGCTCAATACACAAGGTTCCCGTCGACGAACCGACCGCGGGATCGCCGGGTCGATGGGGCAATGGGTTCCCAATCCCAGCCTGGCGAGGAGAAAGCTCCGCGCCGTCGCCTGCAGTCGTTCGAGAATCCGCTCGGCCTCGTCACCGGTCGCCTGATTGACCAAGACGTTGAGTTCCGGGCCCGCATGCCGATGGAGCCCCTTGATCGTCGCGTAGGCTTCGGCGATCGCCGTCGCCTCGGGCGTCGTCACGATCAAGACCTGATCGGCGGCGCGCGACCATTGCCGCGCCCACCGATGCGCTCCGCTTCCGGTGTCGACCACCAGCCAGTCGTAATTCGCTTCCCAGCGCGACAGCTCGCGCCACAACGACGCTTGCACCTGCGTGGGACACTGCGTGATCTCGGCGAGGGCGCTTCCGCCGGGCAGGACATCGAGCCCGCCCGGTCCCGGCAGAACAACCTCATCCAGCGTCCGCGCGCCGGAGAGGAAGTGCGCCAAATTCCAGTAACCGTTCAAGCCGCACAAAAGCTCGACATTCCCGAGTCCGACGTTGGCGTCGATCAGACAGACCCGTTGACCCAAGAGCGCGAGCGCAATCGAAAAGTTGACCGCGATCACGCTCTTGCCGACGCCCCCCTTGCCGCTCGTGATCGTCAACGTGCGACACCGACTGACCGCAGGCGACGTCGCCTCGGACCGTGCCGCGCGGCGTTCCAGCAGCGCGCGCAGCCCCACCGCCTGATCGACGGGCAAGGCATCGATGGTCCGCGGCATCCAAGGGCGTAACGTCAGCATGCAACCAGACTCGGGTGTAGGGTTCGTGTCGAGGGGGCTCGGGGTAGGTTCAGGCGGCACGTGCCGGGGCATCGATCCGATCAAGACCAAGGACCAATCGCGCCATTCGCGTGGCGTGGGCCGGTTCGATGTCCTCGGGGACGTTTTGTCCCGTGGTGAGGTAGCTCACCGGCCAGGGTCGTTGACGGGCGAGTTGCCATAGCGCCCCCAGGCCGTTCGCTTCATCGAGCTTCGAGTAGATCACCCCCGTCACGCCGGCGGGGGCGAAACTGGTCGCCGTCGCCTCCAGCGAGGTCAGTCCCGCCGCGAGGCTTTGCACGAGGAGGATCTCATCCGGCTTCGCGGCGTCGAGGCACGCCTTCAGTTCCGCGATCTGCCGTTCATCCTTGGGGCTGCGTCCGGCGGTATCGATCAGGACGACATCGAGTCCCGCGAACTCGGCGAGGGCCTGTTCCATTTCGACGGGGGACGTCACCACCTTCATCGGCAGGCTGATGAGCTCCGCATAGGTCCGCAGTTGTTCGACGGCGGCGATCCGGTAGGTGTCGACCGTGATCAGGCCGACTTTCACGCCGTCGCGCAGATGCAGGTTCGCCGCGAGCTTGGCGAGGGTCGTCGTCTTGCCGACGCCGGTCGGACCGACAAGGGCCACGATCTTGCGCGCGCCGCGGGTCGCGCGGATCGGTCGGCCGATCTTCAGGTCTTGTTCGATCAACCCGGTCAGGAGCGTGGACAGGGCTTGCGGTTGCGTCAGTTGCGACCGCGTCGCCCGGTCCTTCGCCCGGCAGACCAGTTCTCGGGCCAACTCTTCGTCAACGTCGGCGGCGAGGAGTTGGGTATAGCTCTGGAACAACTCCGGCGGGAGGTCGTGCAGATTCGGTTGCCCCCGTTCCTTCCCCAGTTCGAGGATCATCCGTTGCAACGTATCGAGTCGTTGCTGGATCGCCGCGGGAGTCGGCTCGTCGGACAACGCGATCGGCAAGCGATTGCGGGCCGCGAGCTTGGGAGGGAGCGGATCGACCGTCGGACTCAGCGACCGCGCGGCGAGCGCCTGCGCCGCGATGGTCATCGGCCGCGGCTTCACGAGCGGCGCGGCGTCAGCCCGCCGGGTCTCGCGCACCACCGGCAGCCGCGCCTCGGACGGCGTTCCCGCAGCGGGCTTCAACGCCGCTGGTGCCTTGACCATCGGCGGTCCCTCCAGCCGATCATCGATCACATCCGTCGGCGACCAACGGGGCGGCGTCACGGTGTTCCGCGAGGTCCCCACCGGCGTCGACTTGGTCACACCGATCGGTCCCAACAGCGACGGTGGAGGCGCGAGTTCGTCGGTCATCGCGGCCGGTGTCGTCACGAGCGACGAGGCGCTCGGATTCGCGGTCGAACGGGGCGGACGGACCTGCGCGCCGCGACCCGCCGTCACTTCGATCTCCTGCCGTTTGCCGAAGAAGAACAACCGACGGGTATCGATATGCCGGGTCTCGACGATCACCGCGTCGTGGCCCATCTCCTGGCGAACGATGTCGAGGGCCGCCTGCATGTTCGGCGCGCGAAACGTGCGGAATTCCGTGGTCATGTCGACCTCCGATCCACCAACTGATTCGGGTTCATGCGGCGGCTCCCGCGGGGGTGGGACGAGCGGTCGCCGGCCGGAGAATGCTTAAGGGGACGCTGCCATGCGGTTCGACCGCGGTGTCGCGCGTCACTTCATTGAGGCTCAGGACCGCGAGCTTCGGCAACGCGACATGCGTCACCTGCCGCAACCCCGCCCGCACCTGCGGACTGCACAACACCACCGGCGGTTTGCCCGCTTTCACCAGTTTCTGAAGCTGCTTGGACAGTTCCTGCGTGATCGCCTCGCCCACCTGGGGCGACAGCTTCACGACCAGCCCGCGTTCGGTGAACTCGAAGCCCTGCGCGAGGACGTCCTCCAGCGCCGGTTCGAGCGTGATCACATGCAGCACCCGCTGCGCGTCGCGATACTGCTGACACAACGTGCGGCTGAGGGCATGCCGGACGTACTCGGTCAGAATCGTCAGATCCTTCGTTCGATCGGCGTACTCGCCCAACGTCTCCAGAATCGTTTCGAGATCGCGGATCGGCACCCGCTCCCGCAACAGGTTCCCCAGAATCTGATGGAGCTGCGCGGGCTTCAGCAGATCGGGGATGAGCTCCTCGACCACCTTCGGCGAAGACTCTTTCAGATGCTCGAGCAGACTATGGACCTGTTGCCGATTGAGGAGCTCGTCGCTGTGCGACTTCACCACCTCGGTCAGATGGGTCACCAGCACCGCCTCGGGCTCGACGACGCTGTAACCCAGCAACTCGGCCCGTTGCTTCATCGACTTCTCGATCCACCTGGCGGGCCGATCGAACGCCGGATCTTTCGTCTCGAGCCCGGGGACCGCGCCCGACACCATGCCGGTGTCGATCGCCAGATACGCATCGGGATAAATCTCGCCCCAGGCGATCGGAACGTCCTTGATCTTCACCTGATACTTCTTGGGTTCGATCCGCAGACTGTCGCGGATGCGGACCTTCGGCAGGATGATCCCCAGTTCCGCCGCGATCTTGTGCCGGACCTTCGTCATCCGTTCGAGCAGATCGCTCCCCGTCGACGGATTCGCCAGCTTGATCAGGTTGTAGCCGAGCTCGAGTTCGATCGGATCGACCAGCAGGTCGTCCTCGGGCTTGCGTTGGGGCTTCGCCTCTTCGGCTTGTTTGGCGACCTCTTGCTGTTTGACCTCGGCCCGGGCCTCGTGGTCGCGTTTTCGCAGCGACAATGCCATCACGCCGCAAGCCCCCCCCATGCACAGCATCGGAATCAGCGGCAGGCCCGTGAACCCGAGCGCCATGATGAATCCGCCCGCGATGAACAGCGCCTCCGAGTGGCGGAAGACCTGCGTCACCACATCCCGCGAAAGATCCGAGTCGTTCGATGTCCGCGTCGTCAGCAAGCCCGAGGCGAGGGCGATCAGGAACGCCGGCACTTGGGAGACCAGCCCATCGCCGATCGTCAGCGTCGTGAAGACCTCGACCGCCTCGAAGAACGGCATGCCGTAGACCAGCATCCCGATGCACAGCCCGCCGATGATGTTGATGAGCGTGATGACGATGCCGGCGATGGCGTCGCCGCGGACGAATTTGCTCGCCCCGTCCATGGTCCCGTAGAAGTCGGCCTGCGAGGCGACTTCCTGCCGCCGCGCCTTCGCCTGCTCCTGCGAGATCAGGCCGGCGGTGAGATCGGCGTCGATCGCCATCTGTTTGCCGGGCATGCCGTCCAAGGCGAAGCGGGCCGCCACTTCGCTGATCCGCGTCGCTCCTTTCGTGATCACAATGAACTGAATCACCACGATGATCACGAACAGGACGATGCCGACGACCAGTTGCCCTTCCGCGACGAACGAGCCGAACGCCTCGATCACGCCGCCGGCGGCTTCGGTCCCGTCGGTCTTGGCGCGGGTCAGAATCAGCCGCGTGGAGGCGACGTTGAGCACCAGCCGGGCCAGCGTGGTCCCCAACAGCAGCGACGGAAAGACGCTGAATTCGAGCGGTTTCGAGACGTAGATCGTCGTCAGCAGAATCACGACCGACAGCGTGATGTTCCCCGCGAGCAGCAGGTCCATCACCAGCGCGGGAAGCGGGACGATGATCACAAGCAGCGACGCCACGATCAGGACTGGAAAGATCAGTCCCTGTGACCGCGCCCAGATTCCGCGCAGACCGCTGCTGTTGTCGGTCGGCATCCCTGCCTCCGGAAAAAACGAACCCGCCGCGCCTGGACTCCGCCGGGCACGGCTCGTCGTCACACGTCGTCGAATGGATTGTTAAGGGGGAGAACGACGGGATTGGTACTGAAACCGCCGATGGGTGTCCAGACGGCTTACCGTTCGTAGGAATCTCAAATCCGGAAACGATTTCGGTTCAAGTCGCCCCGCCGTCGACGATCGGCAACTTCCGCCACCCGGAAGCCCAGGGATCGCTATCCCTGGGCTTCTTTGGCGACATCCACAAACACGTCCCCCTCCACCACCGCGACCGAATACCGCTTCTGCCGCATTCGCGCATTGAGCTGATGGCAACCCGACGCCACGTTGTACTGCCAGCCGTGCCATGGACACGTGACCACGTCCCCGCGCAGCATCCCTTGCGCCAGCGGCCCCCCGGCGTGACCACAGACGCCGTCGATCGCGTAGAGCCCCTCCTCAGTCCGAAAGACCGCCACCACCAATCCGCCGACCACGAACTCCCGTCCTTTTCCGACGGTCAGTTCCTCCAACCGACACACCCGTTCCCCCGCCGACATCGAGTCCCTTTCCAGCCTGAAGCCTGAAATTGGCCGTATCGTACCCCGCCTCGGCTTCACCCGACCACGCGCCCGACCGCCCTCTCCCCGAACCCCGACCCCGTTGACGCCCTCTCCCCATTCTCCGATAGTGCGTTTCCTCACGAAGTGGACAGCGGCCGGTGGACCGTGGACAGCCAACTCGCCTCACGCTCACCCGGCTTCTGACCCTCAACCTTCGACCCTCAACCTTCGACCTCCCCCCCCCCATGACCGACGCCCCGCATCATCTGGAAGCCGCCCGGCTCGACAAGCTGGCCCGCATCGAGCAACTCGGCCTCGACCCCTGGGGCCGGCGGTTCGACAACCACCTCCATGTCAGCGTCGCGCGGGACAAATGTCCCGCCGAGCAGGACGTCGTCGGGGAAACCGTGCGGGTCGCGGGCCGTCTCGTCCGCTGGAGCGATTCGGGGAAACTCCGTTTCGGGCACATCCAGGATTACACCGGCAAGATTCAGATCGCCGTCTCGAAGAAGGACGTCGACGAACAAACGTGGAACCTCGTCGATTGCCTCGACCGCGGCGACAACATCGGCGTCGACGGCGTCCTCAAGCTGACCAAGACCGGCGAAAAGACGGTCTTCGTCACCCACCTCGTGATCCTCGGGAAATCCCTCGCCAATCCCCCCGAAAAGTGGCACGGCCTGGAGGACATGGAGACCCGTCTGCGTCAGCGCTATACCGACCTGATCTACAGCGAGGGGGTCCTCGACCGTATGCTGCGGCGGCTCAAGATCATCGAGTCGGTCCGGAGCACGCTGAAGGCCCGTGAGTTCTTCGAGGTCGAAACGCCGGTCCTGCATGCGATCGCCGGGGGGGCCGCCGCGCGCCCCTTCATCACCCATCACAACGCCCTCGACATCCCGCTCTACCTGCGGATCGCGCTCGAGCTGCACCTGAAGCGGCTGATGGTCGGTGGAATCGAACGGGTCTACGAGATCGGTCGCGTCTTCCGCAACGAAGGGGTCGACAGCACGCACAACCCCGAGTTCACGATGATCGAGCTCTATCAGGCGTATGGCGACTACCACGCGATGATGGACCTCGCCGAGGCGATCATCAGCGACGCCGCCCGCGCCGCGAACGGCACGACCGTCGTCCCGTGGGGCGACACCACCATCGACTTCACGCCGCCGTTCCAGCGGGCGAAGTACGGCGACCTGTTCCGCGAACACGCGGGCTGCGACATGCACGATGCCTTGGCCGTCGCCGCGAAGGCCAAGGAACTGAAGATCCCGACCGAGAACCGGCATCCCGACGTGATCGTCAACGACGTCTTCGAGGCGACCGTGGAGGACGCGCTCAAAGGCCCGGTCTTCGTCATCGACTACCCGGCGAGCATGTGCCCGCTGACGAAGCGCAAGGCGGGTCAACCCGAGATCGCCGAGCGGTTCGAGCTGTTCGTCGACGGGTTGGAGGTCGCCAACGCCTACACCGAACTCAACGACCCGCGGCTGCAGGAGGCCCTCTTCCAGACGCAGTTGCAGGGGCTCGCCGAGGAGGACTCGATGGCCAAGATGGACCACGACTTCGTCCGCGCTCTGAAAGTCGGCATGCCGGCCGCGGGCGGGATGGGGATCGGCATCGACCGACTGGTGATGCTGCTCACGAACACCAACACCATCCGCGACGTGATCTTCTTCCCCCTGCTGAAACCGGAAGTGTTTGGGTAGGATGGAGTCATCGGCGGCATCATGCCGGGAGTTGCCGATCGGCCCGGTGATCCGGAGCGGCCGTGAACACCCTCGAGGGCGACCCCATGAAAATCCTCTCGCTCGAAGTTCAGGGATATCGCTCGCTCAAATCGCTGACTTGGCAGCCGGGCGACCTGAACGTCTTGATCGGCCCCAACGCGAGCGGCAAGTCGAATGTGCTCCGCGCGTTGGAAATGCTCGGCACGATGGCGGCGGGAGGCCTGGAACGTCACATTCAGCAAGAAGGGGGGATGGATGCCGTTCTGTGGGATGGTCGGGCCGATGAGCTCTGTTTCAAAGTCAAACTGAGTCCCCCACCCCCATATCGCGATCCTGCGACGGACGCGATGACGTATCAGATCCGCCTGAAGCAATTGGGGAAGTCTTCGACGTATCGGATCGAACATGAGCTCTTGGGGAACTTCACACGCGTCGAGTCCGGCCAAATGCCGGAACCGTTCAAGTTTTTGGAGCGTGATCCGCGACACGCCGTCGCCTATTCCATGACGTCGCAGCGATTCGAGGCCCCTCCGGCTTCGATCCCCGAGTCGGAAACGCTGCTGTCACTCGCCGCCGGCCCCTTCACCGCCAATCGATTTATCGGCGACTTTCAAAGGACGCTCGCGCGCTGGACCGTTTATCAGAATTTCCAGACGCATCGTGAAGCGCCCGCCCGCGCGCCGCAGGTCACTCGTGCCGACAGTCATGTTGCCGCTGATGGCCAAAACCTGATCGCCGTGCTTCATAACCTCTACACGTCGAATCGCGAGTTCGAGGAGGAGTTGAACGCCGCGATGCAGGCGGCGTTCGGCGACGACTTTGACAAGCTGATCTTTCCTCCGGCCGCCGATCAACGGATTCAAATGCGGATTCGTTGGCGCAGCCTGCGCCGGGAGCAGTCGACCGCCGACTTGTCCGATGGGACGCTGCGGTTCCTGTACCTGATCGCGATTCTGGCCAACCCGGACCCGCCCGCGTTGATCGCCATCGACGAACCCGAAGCGGGGCTCCACCCTTCGATGCTGCCGATCGTCGCCGAGTATGCCCGCGAGGCGTCGACGCGTTGTCAGGTGATCTTCACGACGCATTCAGCCGAGTTTCTCGACGCGTTCGGGTCCGATCCGCCGGTGACGACGGTGGTGGAACGTGTCGATGGCGAAACCTGTTTGCGCGTCCTGCAACAGACGGAACTGGTTGACTGGTTGAGCCGCTACACGCTGGGCGAACTGTATCGCTCGCGCGAGCTCGAGGTGATGCCGTGAAGCTGGTCTTCCTCGTGGAGGGGCGGACGGAACAGGTCGCCATCCAAGGCTTTCTCAAACGCTGGCTGGACCCCCGTTTGCTTCAGCCGGTGGGAGTCCAATCGGTCTCGTTTCAAGGTTACGCCGACCTGACGCGGAAATTCGCGGACAAAGCCCGCATGTACTTGGATGGTCCGCGGGCAGGCGACATTGTCGGCGTGATCGCGATGCTCGACCTCTATGGTCCAGCTTATGCCGACCATCTCGACAGCGTCGCCAAACGATGCTCCTTCGGTCGAGAGCAATTTGAACGACAGGTTGATCATCAGCGATTTCGATTCCACTATGCCGTTCACGAGCTGGAGGCATGGCTGTTGAGTCAACCCGGTATCTTTTCCAGGACGATCGCGGAGCAGTTCCCGAAGAACATCGATCGTCCGGAAGAGATCAATTCGAGGGAACCCCCGGCGAAGCTTCTCGATCGCATTTATAAGAGCGTTGCCGGAAAGCCCTATAAGAAAGTTGTCTACGGGAAACAGCTCTTCAGCAAACTCGATCCGGAAGTCGCCGCCCGAAAATGTCCTTATCTGAAGCAACTATTGGATGATTTGCTGGAGCTCTGTCGATCGGCGGGGCTGGTGAAGCAGTCCGTCCCCTGATCGTCGGGTTCCGGGACTTCAAGGGGGCGTACAGGCTTGATGGCGATCGGCCCGACCCCCGCAGGGACTCCGAGTCGGCCGGAACGAGTCCGACATCCGATGTGCTTGGGATTTCACAATCCTGGTCCGCGGAGATTGGCGAAATGCCAATCCGAGTTGAGGCTCTCGCCATCGTTGAGACCGCTCCCCCGAGCGGCCTTTCCTGAACGGCTGGTCGGCTCCATACCGAACTCGCGGCCGGCCCGGGATTTCGCCATCCCGCTTGAACCCGACCCGCAAACTCGCCGTGGTCTTCCAGGGTTCCCCGGGTTCGCGCGGCCCATCTAGGCAAGCTGCGCCGCAGCCGTTCGGCGCGGTTCAAGCGCTTCTGTCAACCGCGCCGATGGTGCAGCGTACGGGGGCAGGATGCCTGGTGCTCCGAGCAACGAAGGATCGCGTCGGCACGTCGTCACATCTGGAAGTCCATCCTGAGCGGCTCACGAGCAGACCAACCTATGACACACCGGCTGATTGCCCTCGGATTCTGCTGCACGCTATGGCTGACCACCCTCGGCCCCGCGCAGGCGGACAATCTTCGTGAAACGGCCCTCGTCAAGGCCGTGAAACGCGCCGCCCCCTCGGTGGTCAACATCAACACCGAAAAGTCGGCCCTCGACCGCGATCAAGTCTTCGCCGCCGGTAACGGCAAGCCCCGCAAAGTCAACGGCATGGGGACCGGCGTCGTCATCGACGAACGGGGCTACATCCTCACCAATTACCACGTCATCGCCGAGGTCGAAACGATTCGCGCCTCGCTCGACGACGGCGGCAGCTACACCGCCACCGTCATCTCCTCCGACCGCGAGCACGACCTCGCGATCATCAAGGTCGACGCCACCAAGCCTCTTCCCGTCATGCCCGCCGGGACCTCGTCCGACCTGATGCTCGGCGAACCGGTGATCGCCGTCGGGAACGCCTTCGGCTATCAAAGCACCGTCACCTCCGGCATCGTCAGCGCCTTGTCGCGGGATGTCGAGGCGAACGGCACTCAGACGTATCGCAACCTGATTCAGACCGACGCCAGCATCAACCCCGGCAACAGCGGCGGGCCGCTCCTCAACATGAACGGCGAAGTGGTGGGGATCAACGTCGCCATCCGCGCCGGGGCGATGCGGATCGGCTTCGCGATTCCGATCGACGACGCCCGCAAGGTCGTCGCCCGATTGATGAGCATCGAGCAGATGAATCACACCTTCCACGGACTCGACGGGAAGGACGTCAAATCAGCCGAGAAGCGCGAGCTGCATGTCGCCGGCGTGAGCCCCGAAAGCCCGGCCGCCAAGGCGGGCCTGCAAGCGGGCGACGTCGTCCTGAAGGTCGCCGACAAGCCGGTGATCGACTCCGCCGACTGGGAGCTCGCCCTGCTCGGTCGCAACATCGGCGACACAGTCAACGTGCTGGTCCGCCGGGGCGAGAAGACTGAAACGATGTCGCTGGCGATCGCCCCCTTCCATGGCGGCAAGGCGCGGTTGTCGGCCGACTTCGTCGCCCGGGCCAATAACGATCCCAGCGATGCCGATCGCTTCTGGACGGTCCTCGGCGTGAAACTGACGACGCTGACCCCCGATCTCTCGGCGTCGATCCCCAACAAGTATCGCGGCGGGTTGCTGATCACCGGCGTCCGTCCCGGCAGCCCCGCCGCCGTCAACGGCATCAAGGAATCCGACGTCCTGATCGGCCTGCGGGATTGGGAAACGCTGACCCCCGAAAACGTGACGTGGATCCTCAATCAAAGCCTGCCGACCGGCGAACACTCGATGAAGTTCCTGGTGATCCGCGGCCCGCAAACGCTGTACGGCTACATCCGGATGGTCGATGCGACCTCGACCGACACCGCGAAGAAGTAAGCGGACGGCTTGTAAACGCAAGTAGGTTGATGGAGTGGCCCGGCCCCATCCGGGTGGGTCGTCGTCTTAGTGAGGTCGTGAGGCAGGGTGCGTCTTGACGCACCAGGGCACGCTCCCTGGCGATGGGCCGGTCGGCGTGAGCCCATCTACGAATGTTGTGGTGCGTCGAGACGCACCCTACGACTACGATGACGACCCATCACGTCGATTGATGACGTGTCTCAGACCGTGATCACTGGTGGGACTGACGTCTCACCGCTCCTCAAAACGTGAGCGCGGCGCCCGGCCGGGCGCGATGTCGGATCGCGGCGGATGATATGCTCTCGGGGACACTCGCCCTCAGGGTTCGATCCGCGGCACGCTATCCGGCCATTTGGTTTGTCGACGTCCAATCCCTTGCCGTTGATTCTGCTCCCCGGGATGGGGACCGACGCGCTGGTCTTCGCGCTGCAGAGGAGCGCGTTCCCGCAAATCATCGTCCCGCCGTGGCTCCCCCCCGAACCGCGGGAGTCGCTCGCCGACTACGCCGGTCGCATGGCGAAACGGTTTGACATCACGGGGCCCTGCGTTGTCGGCGGGCTGTCGTTCGGCGGGATGGTGGCCCTCGAACTGACGAAGCACCTCGACGCGCGCGGCTGCATCCTGATTTCGAGCCTGCGCGGTCGCGAGGAACTCCCGTGGTGGATCTGGGGGGCGACCCCGTGGGTCTGGCTGTTGCCGCCGCGCGCCGATCGCTATCTCGCCGGTTTCGGGCAACTGCTCCTCGCGACGTTGGGGCCGGTGCTGCCGCGCGGACTGAAATCGCGGGTGACGCATCTCAGCAAGCTGCGAACGCCCCTCTTTGCGTGGGCCTCGCGCGCGGTGGTCGGGTGGCGCGCGTCGGCGAACGGTTGGCCTTGCCCGGTCTTTCAGATTCACGGGACCGACGACTGGGTCTTTCCCCGCCGGCGCGTCCGCCCCGATGAGCTCGTCCCTCGTGGCGGGCATCATCTGACGTTGACCCATCCCTTCGTAGTCAACGCCTTCATCCGCAAGGCGCTCGATTCGATCGCGGCCGAGGGACGAACCGACACGCCAACCGCGATCACGGCAGCCGAAATGTTGAAGGGACACTGATGGGCGACGACGTCTACCGGCGCGTGAATCGAGCGGCGTGGAATCGGCTCGCCGAAGGGAGCCCCTTCGCGCATGTCGCCACCGATGAGGAGTGCCGCGATCCGCTGGGCACGCTCGATAGTCGGGGTTGGCTCCCGAAAAACGTGCGGGGGATGAACGTGCTGTGTCTGGCGGCGGCGGGGGGTTGGCAGTCGATCCTCTACGCCGTCGCGGGGGCGAACGTCACGGTGATCGACATCAGCCCGGGGATGCTGCGGCTCGACGAACGGGAAGCCGCGCGACGGCACCTCACCATTCGCGTGGTCGAAGGCTCGATGGACGACCTGTCACAGTTCAATGAAGCGGAGTTCGACATCGTCCATCAGCCCGTCAGTACGTGTTATGTCCCCGACCTCGCGACGGTCTATCGCGAAATCGCCCGGGCAACACGACCGGGCGGGCTCTACATCAGCCAGCACAAACAACCCACCAGCCTGCAGATCAGCCACCGCGACTCGCGCGACCGGTATGTCCTCGGCGTCGAGTATTACCTCCACGGACCATTACCACCCGTCGAGGACACGTCGTACCGCGAAGGGGGGACGACGGAGTATCTCCATCGCTGGGACCAGCTCGTGGGGGAGTTGTGTCGGGCGGGCTTCGTGTTGGAGGATCTGCGGGAACCACGACGCGCCAATCCGCAGTCGCCACCAGGGCACTTCGGCCATCGTGGTCGCTTCACGCCGCCTTATGTCCGGCTGAAGGCCCGGCGGATCGGCGCGGTGACCGCTTCGTCCGCTCCGGCGCTATGGGTTCCGGCCTGACTGGCGTAGGCGTGGTTCTCCAGTCATGCTGACGGCGTCTTCTCGAACGATCCGCCGGGCGTCTTCGCGCTCGCAGATCCCAAGATCAGGAGCCGATCATGCGCGCCCGAGTTGTGCTCTGCATGGCCCTTTGCGGCTGGCTATCCACCACGCCGGGACAGGCGGCGTCTCGGCCGAACATCCTCTTCTGCTTCGCCGATGATTGGGGACGGTTCGCGAGCTGCTATCGCGGCGCGATCGGTCCCGGCACACCGTGTGATGTCGTGCGGACTCCCGCCATCGACGCGTTGGCCGCCGAAGGGGTGCTCTTCCCGCACGCCTTCGTCAACGCCCCCAGTTGCACGCCGTGCCGCAGCGCGCTCCTCTCGGGTCAGTACTTCTGGCGGACGGGGCAAGGGGCGATCCTGCATGGGGCCCATTGGGATCCGAAGATCCCCGCGTTTCCGCTCCTCTTGCGTGACGGGGGTTATCACATCGGCAAGATGGCCAAAGTCTGGAGCCCCGGCGCGCCGCCCGACGCGCCGTTCGACGGGCAGAAGCACGCCTACCAGAAAGCCGGCGGACGCTACAACCAGTTCTCGGAGGAAGTCACCACGATGGTCGATCAGGGGTACGAGCTGATCGACGCCAAAGGGGAACTGCTTCGCGAGGTCCGCGCGAACTTCCGGCAGTTTCTCGCCGCGAAACCGGCCGACGCCCCCTTCTGTTTCTGGTTCGGCCCGACGAACGTCCATCGCAAATGGGTCGCCGGTTCCGGGAAGGCGCTCTGGGGCCTCAACCCCGACGACCTGCAAGGGAAGCTCCCCCCCTTCATCCCCGATGTCCCCGCAATGCGCGAGGACTTCGCCGATTACCTCGGCGAGACGATGGCCTTCGACGCGATGATCGCGGAGCTGGTCGCCGAATTGAAATCGACCGACCAATACGACAACACGCTGATCGTCGTCAGCGGCGATCACGGGCCCCCCGGCTTTCCGCACGGCAAATGCAATCTGTACGACTTCGGGACGAACGTCGCCTTGGTGATGAAGGGCCCGGGGATCGGGGCGGGCCGTCAACTGAGCGACTTTGTCAACCTGATGGATCTCGCCCCCACGTTTTTGGAAGCCGGGGGGGTGCCGATCCCCGACGTCATGACGGGCAACAGTCTTTGGCCGATCGTGCAGGGGACCGGAACGGGGCAGGTCGATCCTGCACGTTCCTGGGTCGTCACCGGCCGGGAGCGACATGTCTCATTCGCCCGGGACGATTTCCTTCCCTATCCCCAGCGGGCGTTACGGACCGCCGACCATCTTTACATCGTCAACTTCGCCCCCGACCGCTGGCCGCTCGGCAATCCGTATGGGCTCGACGAGACGCCGGGCCCCACCGTCGAGGCCCTGACGGAAGAAACCTACACGACCTTCCGGGACGATGACGCCGGACCCGCGAAAGCGTGGTTGGTGACCCATCGAGACGACCCCGAAATCCGGCCCTATTTCGAGCGGGCCTACGGGAAGCGGCCCCGCACGGAACTCTACGATCTCAAGCAGGATCCGCATCAACTGACGAACGTCGCCGCCGACCCGGCGTACGCCGACATCGCCGCTCGGCTGGAAGCCCAGCTCCTGGCGGAATTGGAACGGACGGCCGACCCGCGCGTGAAAGACGGCGGCGCATTCTTCGAGACGCCCCCCATGGCGGGCCCCGTCCCCGGGTTGCCGCTGCCGAAACCGCGGCGGCGGTGAGGGATCCGTCTGCTGACGGCGACCTTTTTTCGCCCCCGCTGGTAATTTCCTCGCGAGGCGTTACAACAGGGAAACACCAGCCCGGCCTCGAGTTGGTGCGCGTCCGTCACCCCGATTTCGCGAGGCATCCATGGGCCCTCTTCGACGCCTTTCACACCGCCGGCACGCCGGTTGGCTCTTCGTCGTCTGCCTGATCTTCACCGTCACCGAGGACCTCGCGGCGAGCGCCGCCGACGTGGGCTGGAAGGCCGGCGTCGCGCGAGCCGTCATCACCCCACAGCGGGCGATGTGGATGGCGGGCTACGGCGGACGGACCGAACCGGCCCACGGCAAATATCACGATCTCTGGCTGCGAGTGCTCGCCCTCGAAGCCGCCGACGGATCCCGTGGCGTCGTCGTCTCCACCGATACTTTGGGCATCTCGCGTACGATCCTGACCGAAGTCCTGTCGCGGGTCGAGACGTTGCATGGGCTCTCCGCCGACCAGGTGACGCTTCACGCCTCGCACACCCACTGCGGCCCGGTCCTCCGCCGCGCCCTCCGCGACATCTACCCCCTCACCCCCGAGCATCAAGGCTACGTCGACGAGTACTCCCGGTGGCTCACCGACACGCTGGTGAGTGCGATCGGGGAGGCCCTCGCCGCCCTCCAGCCGGTCACCCTGTCGCATGGCGTCGGAAGCTGTGACTTCGCGGTCAATCGGCGGACCAATCGGGAACCCGATGTCCCGCAACTTCGTGAGCAGAACCTGCTCCTGGGGCCGGTCGATCACACCGTCCCGGTCCTCTCCGTCCGCCGGGCCGATGGGTCACCCCTCGCGATCCTGTTCGCCTACGCCTGTCATAACACCGTTCTGAGTTGGCAGCAGTGGTGCGGCGATTACGCGGGCTTCGCGCAGTATGCCCTCGAAGACCGGTATCCCGGCTGTACGGCGATGTTCGCGATGGGTTGCGGCGCCGATCAGAACCCCCTGCCGCGACGCACGGTCGAGTTGGCCCAATCCTACGGGACTCGTTTGGCCGACTCGGTGGACGCCGTCCTGAAGACCGAGCTGACCCCGGTCGCGGCCAGTTTACTCACCGCGCAGGTTTCGACTCCGCTCGCGTACGGCCCGCTTCCCCCCGAAGCGAAAATGCGGGTGCTGGCGGCGGGTCGCGAAGACTACGTCCAGCGCTGGGCCAGTCGGCTTCTCAAGCAGCGTGACGACGGCCAACCGTGGGAGACCGAGTACGCTTACCCCGTCCAAGCCTGGCGTTTGGGGGAAGATCTGCTGTGGATCTCGCTCGGCGGCGAAGTGGTGGTCGACTACAGCCTGCGCCTCAAGGCCGAACACGGCTGGGAGACGTGGGTTCTCGCCTACGCCAACGACGTGATGGCCTATATCCCTTCGGAACGCGTGCTGTCGGAAGGGGGCTACGAAGGCCAATCGAGCATGTACGTCTACGGGCTCCCCTGCGATCGGTGGGCCCCCGGTTTGGAAGCCCGCATCGGCGCGGCGGTCGCCCAGGCCGTCGCGCGGGTGAGTTTCGCCGCGGGCACGCGTTGACGACTTGATCCCCATTGTTACGACTTCGACCGCGCGGCCGCCGCGTGGTCAGGACCATAGCCATGCAGAAGGTGAAGGCCTGCGGCGTCCTCGTCTTTCGACGGGAACCCCGCCCGGAATTCCTCGTGATGAAGCATCGGCATCGCTTCGATCTCCCCAAAGGCCATCTCGAGGCCGGCGAGACCGATCGTGAATGCGCGCTCCGCGAAATGTGGGAGGAGACCGGCATCCCCCGCGACTCGATCGAGCTCGATCCCGACTTCGAGTACCGCGAAGTCTATTACCCCTACGAAGCCCGGTTCGGCCCGGGGCGCGTCGAAAAGACCCTCATCGTCTATTTGGGATGGCTCTTGCGGGACCATCCGATTCAGGTGACCGAACACGTCGGCTACGACTGGCTCCCTTGGCGGCCCCCGCACAAGGTGCAGCGGTTCACCTTCGACCCGCTCCTGGCGAAGCTCGAAAACTTCTTCCACGAACGACACCTCCCCTGAGGAAATCCGAAATCCGAAGCTCGGAATCCGAAGCGGCTCCAAGCACAAACTCCAAAAACGTGTCGAACCCGTCTCGTTTTCCCCTTGGACATTAGAATTTTCTTCGGATTTCGGATTTCGATATTCGTGCTTGGGTCCGACCTCCGGTACCGTCGAACCGCGCACCAAACATAGTCCGTCGGCCTACGACCCGAGCCCTTCATGACCACCACCCGTAAAGGCATCATTCTCGCCGGCGGCTCCGGCACGCGGCTCTATCCCGCGACGCGGGTCCTCAGCAAACAGTTGATGCCGATCTACGACAAGCCGATGGTCTACTACCCGTTGACCACCCTGATGCTCGCCGGCATTCGCGACATCCTGATCATCACCACCCCGCACGATCAGCCGCTCTTCCGGCAACTCTTGGGCGACGGGTCCGCCTGGGGGGTCTCGTTCGAGTACGCGGTCCAGCCCGAGCCGAAGGGGATCGCGCAGGCCTTTCTGATCGGCGAGCGGTTCCTCGCGGGCCAACCCTGCACCCTGATTCTGGGTGACAACATCTTCTACGCCTATCGCCTCGCGCAGACCCTCGCCGAGACATCGAGCCGCGTCGACGGAGCGACCGTGTTCGCCTACACCGTCCGCGATCCCGAACGCTACGGCGTGGTGGTGGTCGACGAACACGGGCGGCCGACCGAAATCGTCGAGAAGCCGAAAGTCCCCAAGTCCCGCCTCGCGGTCACCGGCCTCTATTTCTACGATCACCAGGTCGTTGACATCGCGCGGAACCTGAAACCCTCGGCGCGCGGCGAACTCGAAATCACCGACGTCAACCGCGTCTATCTGGAACAAGGCCGACTCCACGTCGAATCATTCGGCCGCGGCAGCGCCTGGCTCGACACCGGCACCCACGAATCGCTCCTCGAAGCGTCGACCTTCGTCAGCGTGCTCGAATCGCGGCAGGGCTTGAAGATCGCCTGCCCGGAGGAGGTCGCCTGGCGGATGGGCTACATCACCACCGACCAACTCGCCGCCCTCGCGGAACCCCTCGCAAAAAGCGGCTACGGCGAGTACCTGAAAGAGTTGTTGACGTCGCCCTGAACGAAGCTGCCCGGGAACGGCCTTCCCGGGCATTCGAGAAGTTCCCAAGGAAGGAATCGAAGACGTGGCGGCGGGATGGTTGCGGAATCGTTGGGTGCAGTTGGGGGTGGGGCTCGCCGTTTCGATCGGTTGCCTGTGGTGGTCGGTCTCGGGGTTACTCGCCGATGACGATGCCTTGGCGCAGATCGGGGCCGCCTTCGCCCGCGCCAACTACTGGACGCTGCCGCCGCTATGGCTTTGCGTCGCCGTGTTCTATCTCCTCAAGTCGTGGCGGTGGCGACTGCTGATGCGACCCGTCGGCGACTTTCACACTGTCCGCGATTGCCTCCCCCCGACGATGGTCGGCTTCGCCTTCAACAATCTCCTGCCCGCCCATCTGGGGGACTTCGTCCGCGTGTTGGTCTTCGCCCGGCGGCATCAAATTTCCAAGACGGCGGTCCTTTCGAGCGCGGTCCTCGAACGGGTCTTCGACGTCGTCGCGATTCTCGGCTTTCTCGGGCTGGGGCTCGCCTTTGTCCCCGGCATGAGCGACGACTTCCGGCAGAAGGCGGTTCTGGTCGCGGGGCTGGCGGCAACCGCGGTCCTCGGCGCGCTCGGCTATCTCTTCTGGACGCAACCGTTTGTTCGGCTCGTCGAGGCGATCCTGGCGCGCGTGCCGCTCGTTCCGGCGTCGTTCCGCGCGAAACTCCGCGGCATGCTCGAGGCGGGGGCCGATGGGCTGCGGGCGCTCCATAATCCCGCGCTCCTCGTGGGGATCATCCTGTCGTCGCTGGCCCAATGGGCCATCAACGGTCTGCAGATGCACATTTCGTTATGGAGCTTCGGCATCGAAGTCAGCCCGCTCGTCAGTTGCATCCTGCTGGGAGTGACGGCGTTCGGCGTGACGATCCCCTCGTCCCCCGGCTACTTCGGCGTGATCCAAGCCTGCTTCATGATGGTTCTCGCCCTCTTCACCAAGGACGAGGCGGGGGTGTTCGGCGCATCGATCTATTTCCACATGTCGCAGTACATCCCCGTGACATTGGTCGGGTTGTACTACTTCAATCGGGAGGGGTTGCGGATCGCCGACGTCGAAGCGAACGCCGCCGCGCAAGGGCGGATTTGAAAAGACCTTGGAATTGGGATGCCCAGGGAAGGCCACCCATAAGTATCGACACATCTCTGCCAGGTCGGTGATCGCGGGGGATTTAGCCCCGCAGGGGCGAAAACTTGTAGCCCTACGCGTGAGCGTGGGGTCGAGGAGCACACCCATTCAAAGCCCCGCAGGGGCGACACTTTCCGACCAGCAAGTGTCGCCCCTGCGGGGCTCGACATCACCATCGATTGACCACCCCACGCTCACGCGTGGGGCTACACACTGCCGCCCCTCCGGGGCTCATCACTCCGGTTGCTGAATCTGATCATTGTGCGGACACAAATTGCGTGGATACCGAGAGAAGGCTTTCCCTAGGCCTCATGATGATGATTCATCACGCCGCGCGCGATGCCGGCAGGGGCTGGTTAGATAGCGACCCTTGCAGAATCTCCAGCGTCCGCGCCGTCGCCCCATGTTGGGTGAGGACGAACTCCCGCGCCCGCCGGCCCATCGCCCGCCGTTCCGCCTCATCGAGCAGCCAAGTCCGCAGCCGCGTCGTCAACGAGGCCCCATCGGTCACCACGCTCGCCGCGTCGCGTTCGAGGAGCTCCGTCACGATCTCGCGGAAGTTCCACGTGTTCGGCCCAAAGCAGACCGCGGCCCCATACCCCGCCGGCTCGAGCATGTTCTGACCGCCACGCTGCGTCAGGCTCCCCCCGACGAACGCCAGCTCGGCAAGGCCCCACGCCGCTCCCAGTTCGCCGAGCGTATCCAGCAACAGCACAGGGCGGGACGAATCCTGTGTCGGCTTGGTCCGGCGTGACAGCGGCAACCCACACGCCGTCACCAACCGGGCGACCTCCTCGAACCGCTCCTGATGACGCGGCACCAGCATCAATCGCAACCGAGGAAATTCGGCGGCGAGCGTTAGGTACGTCTCCAGCGCCAACCGTTCCTCGGGATCCTGCGTGCTCCCGGCGATCCACACCAACTCGTCGTCGGCCAGCCCGAAGACCGTCCGCAACATGCGCGTTTGCGGATTGTCCCGCTGCGAGGCGATCCGATCGTATTTGAGGTTCCCGGTGACGGTGACCCGATCGGCGGGGACGCCCAGATCACGAAACCGGGCCGCCGACGCTTCCGTCTGGGCCGCCACATGCCGCAGCGCGCCGAAGATCGGTTTCGTCAGGAACCCCAAGCGGCGATAACCCCGATGGCTCCGTTCCGACAAGCGGCCGTTCACCACGACGACGGGAACCTGCTCTCGCCGCGCCGCCCTCAGAAAGTTGGGCCACAGTTCGAGTTCCACCAGGACGACCAGCTTCGGCCGGACAGTTCGGAGGGCCCGCGTGACGCTGAACGAGAAATCAAACGGCCAGTACGAGACCGCGAGGGCCGGAAACTTCTGTTTCGCGACCTCGTAACCCGTCCCCGTGGTGGTGGTGATGATCACTTCATGAGCGGGGTGACTCGCGAGAAACTGCGCCACCAGCGAAGGGAGTTGCAACACCTCGCCGACGCTGACCGCATGAAACCAGACGCACGGCTGCCGCGGATGGAGTCGTCGCACGTCTCCCGACAACTTGGCCCCGACCCCGGCGACCGGCTTCCGCAGCACCACGCGACGATAGACCAGCCACGGCGCCGCCAGCCCGGCAACCACGGCATACATCAGATTCAGGCACCACGCCGCCACGAACCCCCCCTTCCCTGGGATCGCAAACCGCCGGATTTTAACGGCGTATCCCCCTCGCGAGAACGGCGGTTTTTCTGGCAGAATCGGGCTCAAGACGGGCCTCAATCAACAAACGCGATTTTTGAGGTCATCGTCAAGAGATCCCACGAGGCCCCATGCTGGATTCCACCGAGGACGCGGATTGGCAGGCGGCGCTCGTCGCCGCGCGGGCCGGAGATGACGCCGCGCGGAACCGGTTGTTCGCGGCGTGTCGCAGTTACGTGATGCTCGCCGCGCGGGTCCATCTGCAGCGCCGGTTGCGACGGAAAGTTGATCCGTCGGACCTGGTGCAGCAATCAATGCTGGAAGCCCATCGGGGGTTTGACGGGTTCACCGGGGATACGCCGGGGGAATGGCTCGGCTGGCTGAAACGGATCGTGGTCCACAACGCGGCCGATGTGGCGGACCATTATCTGGGGACGCAGCAGCGCGACGTCGCGCGGGAGCATTCATGGGGCGGGACCGATTCCCATAGCGCGCCGCCCCCTGCGGCGGGAGTCGATCCGAGTCCGTCCCCCAGTCAACTCGTCGCCGGTCGCGAAGAGGCGTTGGTCCTCGCGGAACGGATCGAAGGGTTGCCGGAGGATTACCGAACGGTGATCGTGCTGCGGAACTTGGAACGGCTGCCGTTCGAGGAGATCGCGACGCGAATGGGCCGCAGTCGCGGGGCGTGCCAGATGTTATGGCAACGGGCGCTGGAACGCCTGCGCGAGGAGCTGGAAACTCGGTGATGCCCGAGGAAGACCGTCCCTGGTCGTCCGGTAATCCATCAATCCTGCGGCGCGAGAATCTCGGCGACGCGGACGCAGAAGTTGTCGTTCAGGACCAGCACTTCGCCCCGCGCGATCAGTCGGCCGTTGACCAAAATGTCGACCGGGTCGCCCGCAAGTTTGTCGAGCGGGACGACCGCCCCTTCCCGCAGTTGCAGCACCTCCTCGATCAGCAATTCGGTCCGCCCCAGCTCAATCCGCAGATCGAGCTCGACGTCCTGCAGCGCGGCGATCGGGAACTCGACGGTGGGGCCCCGCGCCGCCGGGCCGCCGAAGTCCTGATACTCGAAGGGACTCGCCGAGCCGACGTTGGGGGGGAGCCGGCGCGAGGCGCTGCCGCCGGCCATCGCTTCCGCGAGGTGCTGCTGCGCTTCCTGGATGGTCCGTTCGGCGGGTTGATGAAACGGACTCCCGGCTGGAGTCGCGGCGGCAGCCGGCGGCTTGGGGGGACTGGGAGGCTTGGCGGCCGCCGGTTTCGGAGTGGACGCGGGAGCCGGTGCGTTCCCCCGCGCCGCGGCCATCAAGGCCTCGATTTCATCGGGCGACAGCAGGTCGTCGGTACCGGCCACGGGGAAGCCCCAAGAAAGGTTGAGGGTCGAAGGTCGAAGGTCGAAGGTCGAAGGTTGAGGATTGAGAGACCAAGACCGGGATATCACATAGGCCGGGCACCCGCCTCGGCCGCGTGCCGATTGGTTACTGCTCCATCAGCCGGAAATCGTTGATGACGACCTCGGTGAGGTAGCTTTTGCCGAGGATCTTGTTGACCGCCTCCCGAATCTGCCGCTTGATGGCATTGAGGCTGGGGTCGTGCAGATCCTCCATCCGCGCGCTACGGGCGATCTTTTCGACCTCCTGCCGCACACGGGTCTTATGGGTCTTGTTGGCGTTCTCCTCGAAGGCGAGCTTCTGCTTTTCGGGGACGACGCCGATCACCTTGAAGCTGAGGTGGATCGTCGACCCCGGAGCGACCTTGTTGTTGGTCGTGTTGAACGAGTCGACGAGGACTTCGGCGAATTCGTCGACGACCGGGGCCTCTTCCGCCGGCGTCTCGGGCTTCGTTTCTCCGGCGTCGCCCGTCGCCGCCGTGGTCGCGGCGGGGGGCATGAGCATCACGATCACAACCGCCTCGACGGCCATCGCCACCAGGACGATGCCGCCGACGATCAGCGTTTGGGTGTTGAGTTTCATCCCGGACGTCCTTGTCCTTGCCGGTCGTTCGCGGTCATGCCGTCGAAAGAACGCGTCTCTCGACTTGTGTGCCACTGGCTCCGCCAGTGGTCTTCAACCACAAACCCATCGCCCGGAAGACATTGGCACACGGACCAGTTCCAACGGACACGCTCCCTGCCGTTACCGCCACAGCGGTTCGCCGGCGGTCCGGGTTTGTACCCGTTGGCCGGTCCGGAGCGCGCCGGGGTTTCCCTCGGCGGCGGCGTTCGCCGGAGCTATATATTGATCAATCACGAACACGTCAATCCGACGATTTTGGGCTTGACGTGCCGGATCGCGGGTGACGAGCCGCGGTTCGCTGTCCCCCGCCCCGACGACCCCGATCCGATGCCGGTCGATCCCGAGCTGGATCAAATAGTCGGCGCCGGCTTGCGCCCGGGCGAACGACAGCTCCATCGCGTCCTGATACGGCGAATCGGGGGGCAACGCCTCGCGGGTTGCATGGCCGCGGACCACGATCCGGTTCGGCCGGGGCTTGAGGACCGCCGCGATCACCTCGAGGTCGGCCTTCGCCGCGGGCGTGAGGATCGCATCGAAGGGCTCGAAGACGGCGGCCCCGCCGAGCGTGATCTGCGTCCCGTCGCCGATCCGTTCGACGGTCCGGGAGGGCCCGGCGAGCCCCCCCGATTCGATCCCCGCCTTCTTGGTCCCCCCCTCGGACGACGAACCCTTGGAGGATTGGTGCGGGAAACTGCTGTTGGTGGAGAAGACGGGGCCGGGCGAGCCGTAATGCCCCTCGGTGGGCCCGAACCGCTCCTGCATGGAGTCCATCATCATCCGGAGCTTCCCCTCCGACTTCACCTCGGCCATCGAGACGAGCATGATGAAGAACGTCAGCAGCAGCGACATCATGTCGCCATACGTGACGACCCACTCGGGGACGCCGGGCGGCGGATCATCGGGCGGCATCGCCATGTTGGGTCAGTGGACAGGGGCCAGTGGACGGTGGACGGACGGCAAGCCTGCCCACCGCCCACTGGCCCCTGTCCACTCTTCCTAAGCCGCGTCCTTCTTTTTCATCAGGGCGGCGCGTTGTTTGGCGGGGATGAAGGTGAGGAGTTTCTGTTCGAGGACGCGCGGGTTGTCGCCGTTCTGGATCGACAACAACCCGCGGATGATGATCTCGCGGACCTCCAGTTCCTTCTTGCTGTAGTAGTTCAGCTTGTCGGCGAAGGGGAGACAGACGGCGTTCGCCATGTA
>CAYRVS010000069.1:0-3562 GCA_964427725.1 uncultured Planctomycetaceae bacterium
GCATGGACTTTCGGTCACTCCGGTCCACGAGTTGCGCGAGGCGAGCGTCGGTCGGTGGGAGGGAAAGTCGTGGGAACAGATTCAGCGGGAGGATCCCGCCGGCCACGATGCCTTCTTTGCCGATCCGGTCCAGCGCCCCCATCCCGGCGGGGAATCGTACGGCGATGTGCTGGCCCGGGTCGAACCGGCCCTACGCGGCATCTTGGAACGGCACGCCGGGCAAAATGTCGCCGTGGTCGCTCACAATCTGGTGAACCGCGTCTATCTCGCGGGATTCGTCGGACTCGACCTGAAACATGCTCGGAAGCTGCGGCAGATGAATTGCTGCATCAACCTACTGCATCACTACCAAGGGACGACCGAGCTCGTCTCGCTCAATAGCGTGCTCCATCACGACGTCTTGGGGCCGTGACGGTTGCTTGTCGCTTGATGGGCCGTGAGAGGTATGTGGTTGGACCCGCGGCCGGGGCCGGTGCCCCGGCCTGTTGATATGGTCGATTTCGGTCCCCATCGAATGCGCTCACCTAGCGAGGGGCACCGGCCCCTCGCGCGTGCCGATGACGACCACCGATCAAGCCCCCGTGAAACTGCGGGGTGGTCGTCGACCCGCGGCCTGGGCGGGTGCCCCGGCCTTTGTCGAGAATCGGTATCAGCCGAACCGATCGTCGCCGTCGCACGGACCATTCGCCTCGGATACCTGCCTGGGCAAGGTCCCCGAAAAATCTCCCTGTTTTCGTCGCCACGATGAGGCGATAGGATGAAAAGAAGGTGTTTCTGGCGTTTTGATGGGTTGACGGTCTCCTTGCTGGAATCGGGATTCCCATGTCGACGGCGGACGGCGTGACGCGTGTGACCGAGCGGTTGACGCTCGTGCATCGGCAATGGCGCGATCTGGTCTGGATTCGCGGCGTCGGGGCGACGCTGCTTGGAATCGGGGCCCCGCTGGCCGCCTGGCTCCTTTTGGATCTCTTGGTCAACTTGCCCGATGTCGTCCGCGCGGTCGGCTTGGCGACGGTGTGGTCCTTGGGGCTCCTGGCCTTCGGACGACGACTGGTCTGGCCGTTGGCGCGGGGGCTTCGTGAGACCGCCGTCGCGCAATGGCTCGAGGCCGCCGAACCACAACTCCAGGAACGGCTGCTGACCAGTCTGGAGCTCGACGCCGCCGCGCCCCCGACCTCCCGGGCGGCGCGGTTGATGCAGCGGCAGGTGCGGCGGGAGACGGCCGCGCTGCTCGACTCGCTGGAACCGCGAGACGTCTTGCCCCACGAACGCGCCTACCGGACGATGGGGCTGGGGCTGCTGAGCATCGCCCTCGTGCTGGCCCCGTTCGCCATCTGGGCTTCCGGCTATGGGTTGGGGTGGTATCGGTTGGCGGCCCCGTTCGGGAATTGGGGTTGGGGACGCGACTACCGGCTGACCGTAGAAGGGGGGGACCGCGTGATCGCCCGGGGGACCGATGCGACGGTCGCCGTCGAAGTCGTCCCGCGTCGTGGTGGACTGACCCGTCCCGAAGAGTTGACGCTCCATTGGCAAGCCGGCGTGGGGGCCCCGTGGGATGCCCGCCGGCTGACGTGGTCGGAACCCGATCAACGCTTCGTCGCCACGCTGCCGCGCATGGCGGCCGACACGACGTTGTATGTCGCGGGTGGGGCGGCGGCTTCCCCCCGTTACACTTGGCAAGTGGTCGATCCCCCCCAACGACAGTCGTTCGTGGCGGCGGTCGATCCCCCTCAATACACCGGGTTGCCTTCGACGCATGCCGAAGTCGGCAGCCAACTCACCGCGGCGGAAGGGAGCCGCGTGACGTTCACGGTGACGTTTGATCGTCCCGTGGCCCGTGTCTGGGTCGACTGGCCCAAACCGCGTCCCGCCGCGAAGGGCGTGGGGGCCGGCTCGGGGGACACGGAAGTGATCGAATTGGCGGTCGCCGAACCGCGCGTTGATCGGGGACGACGGTCCTCAGCTCGCGAGTTCACCGCGACCGGGACGCTGGCCGCCGTCGCGCCGGGGAACTTCGTGCTTCATTGGGAGAGTCCTGAGGGCTTTCTCGCCGCCGATCCCCCTCGTCGGTTGGAACTCGATCACGACTTGCCCCCCGAGGTCCGATTGCAGGGACCGTCATCGGTGACGTTGCGGCCGGATGATCGGCGGCAGATCGAAATCGTCGCGGCGGATGATTTCGGGCTGACGGCGAGCGAGCTTCACATCGAAGTTTCCGAGGCCGACCGCCGGGTCATCCCGCTGCCGCGCGATTCGCGGACCGCGCGGGAGTTCGCGTGGCGCGAGACCCTCGATATGCAAGACTGGGGCTTGGCGCATGGCGCGGCGCTCACCGTGCGGGCGCGCGTGGTCGACAACCGCCAGCCGCATCCGCAGGAACGCTGGTCGGATCCGCAGGTCATCGTGTTGAGTGACGCGGCGTTGTCGGCGGCGAGCAAAGCGTTGTTCGATCAAACCCAGCAGGCGCGGGCAGACCTCGCCGCTTTGCAGCGCGAACTTGCCGAGCGGCGTGCGGCCCTGAAGGAGCTCCATCAAAAACTCGCCGCCGCGACCGTGAAGGAAAAGGACGCGAAGACGGCGGAGCGACTGGAGACGCTGGCGAAAGAGCAGGAGGAGTTTCTGCGGAAGTTCGACGAGTTCCGGGAAGCTCTGCCGGAAGGTGGGGCGTGGGAACCGGTCGCGGAGCGTTCCGAGGCCCTTCGGAACGAAGAGTTGGCGGCGGCTCAGGATCAGCTTGATCAGGCGCGGGGGGCCGAAGCGCGGGAGAGTTTGGCGGCCCTCAGCCGTTCGCTCGACGAGTTGGCCGCCGCGCAAAAGCGTTTGCAGGACTTGGATGATCAGATTCGCGCGTTGGGGAACCTGGGTGATGAACTCGACGAGTTGAATCAACTCGCCAACCGCAGCGAGCGACTGTCGGAAGAGCTGGCGAAAGCCGCCGAACGTTCCGAAGAGACTGCGGCGGAGGAGTTGACTCAAGGGGCCGCGGCCGGAGCAGAGATCGCGGACGATCTCGAGCGGCTCTTGCAGCAGCGTCCCGAGTTGCAGCAAGCCCTCGAGGAGTTTCGCCGACAGGAAGCAGCGGCCCGCGGCGCGGCGCTCCAACAGCTCGGGGAACGGCAGGCGCAACTGGCCGAGGAGACCCAGCAAGCCGCCGATGCTCAACGGGCCCCGGCGTCCGCCTTGGACGCCGCGAATTCACCGCGTGCCGCCGACGAGCCGATGGGAACTCAGCCGTCCGCATCCGAGCCGAACGCGACGGAATCGAATACGTCCGAGATGTCGAATGACCAGATGGGCGCGCGGCCGTCGGCTGCGACGGATCCGGGCGAAGGGGCTCAGGTCGCGCCGAGGAATGGGGAAGCCGCGGAGACTTCTCCGATGGGAGCTGAACCGACCGGAGCGCAGCCTTCGGAATCGAACGCGGCGGAAGGGATGCCATCAGGGAGTGAGCCGGCCGGGAGCGAACCGGCGAGGAACGAACCGACCGGAAATCCACCTCCGGGAAATCAAGCCCCGGCCGGCGAACAGGGTGACCACTCGGAGACGGGTGACGCGTCCGATT
>CAYRVS010000069.1:3572-8070 GCA_964427725.1 uncultured Planctomycetaceae bacterium
GCCCACCGGGAGTGAACCGAACGCGTCGAACCAAGCCAACGACGGCCAACCGGCGGCTGATGAAAACGCGGCCGAGAGTCTGGCGGCACGGCAACGGGAATTGTCGCAAGCCGTCGCGGAACAGCGGCGGCAACTTGGCGGGCCAGCCGAAGGCAATCGAAACGCCCCCGTGTCGGAGCCCAATGCACCGTCCGGGAATCCCGAAACCTCCGACGCCGCGCAAGCCCTCGAGCGCGCCCAAGGGGCCATGCAGCGCTCGCAAGCGGCACTTGCCACGGGTGATCCCGACCAAGCGACCGAGCCCGCCCGGGAAGCGGCCCGAGAACTTCAACAGGCCGCGACGGCGCTGCAAGCCGCGCCATCGGAGGATCAACCAAGCAGCCAACTGCCGCGCGAGTCGGGCCAAGCGTTGGAAACCGCGCAGCGGGCGCTGCAGGCGGGGCAACGGCAACTCGCGCCCTCCACTCCCACGAACCCCACCGACGCACCGGCCAGCCCGATGCCGACGACGGAACAGACATCACCGAGTGCCGCGACGCCCTCCGCCGACCAGCCATCAACCGCACCACCCAACGCTTCAGACAACCCTTCCCCGCTACCAGGCAATCCGCAAGCCGCGACCCCCTCGGCGGCCAAACCGCGCGATTCGTCGGCGGTCTGCGAACAATGCAACGGGGCGGCGGGGAACTTCCGCTCCGCCGCCGAGGCCTTGCGACAAGTCGCCGCCGCAACGGTCGGCAAGCCTTCACAAGCGGGCGGCCGGCGTCCCGCGCCTTCCCGTCCCTCGCAAGCTCAAGCCGGGAATCCCGGCGAGGAGTCCCCGCCGAATGACGGTCCACCCCCGACCGCGCCCGCTTCGTTGGAAGGGGTCCGGGTCGCCATCCCCGCCGCGACCCGGCGCAACTGGGGTCGCCTAACCGGGGTACTCGAAACCGACATGCTCGACGGCGGCCCGGTCGTGACCCACCCCGAGTACGCGACGCAGATTCAGCGGTACTTTCAAACGATCGCGCGCGGCGGCGCCAAGCCGACGGCCCCGGCTCCCGCACCCGTCGCAACGCCCGCGACGACGGGGACCGCCAACCCGTGAGGTTCGCGTACGCCATGCATCGTGGCTTGATCCTTCATGGGTGGCTGATGGTCTGCCTGCTGGGGGGGACTTTCTGCTCCCAAGCGGCGGAGCAGGAGGCGGGCCCGCGCGGCCTCTTGAATCCGTCGGCGCTCGATCGCGAGGTCGATGCCGCCGTCGCCCGCGCGACGCAGTTCCTCGCCCGCGAACAACGGCCGTCGGGGGGCTGGTTTCTCGACCTTTACTCCGGCGAGACGACTTCGGCGACATCGCTGGCGCTCATGTCGCTCCTCGCCGCCGGGCATGTCCCGGGAGACGAACCCTACAAGCTCGCCTTCGAACGCGGGCACCGCTACCTCCGCGAGCATCAGCAGGCCAGCGGGATGATCGTCGACCGAACCGGACATGGACCCTTGTATTGCCACGGGATCAGCACGTTGTACCTTGCCGAAGTGCTGGGGATGGCCGAACCCGTCGAAGCCGACATGCTCCGCGTGATGCTCGAACGGGCGGTCCGGGCGCTGCTCGAGGCGCAGGTGGTTCCCAAAGGTCGCCGGCATGCGGGAGGTTGGCGCTACACTTTGGGCAGCACCGACAGCGACCTCAGCGTCACCGCGTGGCAGTTGCTGGCGCTGCGGGCGGCGAAGAACGCCGGCTGCGACGTGCCGGCGGAAGCGATCGACGCCGCCGTCGCCTATGTCAAACAGTGCTACGACCACGAAGGGGCGGGTGGGTTCGCCTATCAACCCGGCAGCGGCGGGACGCCGATCATGACCGCGGCGGGGGTCACCGCGCTGCAGGTCTGCGGCGCGGCCGATACGCCCGAATGCCGCTTGGCGGTCCCGACGCTCGTTTTGCGGCCCCCGTCGATGACCGAACGTCACGCGCTCTACGGGGCGTACTACCTGGGGGTCGCGCTCCATCAGCACGGCGGCGATCCGTGGGAAACCACCCGCGAAAAACTCTACCGCCGCCTGCTCGACCGGCAACTCCCCGACGGCAGCCTCGTGAGCGGCGACGACTCGGAGAAGCAAACCGGCAAAGTCTACTGTACCAGCCTTGCCGTCCTCGCGCTGACGGTCGAGTACGGGTACCTGCCGATTTATCAGAAGTGACGGCGGCGCGATGTCTGCGAGTCAATGAGCGGGGGGACGTCAGTCCCCCCGGTGATTCCGAGGCGATGAGGTGATACGTACGCGATCCGTGTCATTCGCCATCGCGTCCGCGATCCAATCCGTGTCACTGGGTCATGAACCGATGGGCATGCCGAGGTCACCGGTGGGACTGACGTCCCACCGCTCCTGAAGCGCGGGCCGCGGCGTTCCCTGACGGGCCCCTTGCGCCAGGCTCCACACGATGCCCAGGATCAGCAGGCTGACGACCAGGTTGCTGCCGCCGGCGCTGATCAGGGGGTGCGAGATCCCTTTCGGCGGGACGAGGGCCGTCACCACCGCGATGTTGAAGATCGCCTGCAGCACCAGTTGGGTCAAGAGGGTCGCTCCCGCGAGGAACTCGAACGAGCGCGGGCCGTGGTCGGATAGCAGCCGCATCCCGCTGAGGTACAGGCCGCACCAGATGGCGACGAGGCCCAACGTCCCGGAGAGCCCGAGTTCTTCCCCGATCACCGCGAAGACAAAGTCGGTGTTGGCTTCGGGGAGGAAGCTCAGCTTCTGCCAGCCCTGGCCGAGCCCCGTCCCCCACCAACCCCCCGCCCCCATCGTCACCAGCGATTGACGGATCTGATACGGCGCGGCGTCGAGGTCTTGCCACGTCTCGACGAACCCCGTGATCCGCTGGATCTGATACGGCTTCAACAGCCACAGCCCCATCGACGCAGGCAACAAGAGCAGCAGCCCCAAGGCGAAGCGCGTCGCGGGCCAGCCACCCAGATAGAGGGCGATGACCGTCCCCAGTGACAGAAACGCCGCCGTGCCGAGATCGGGCTCGACGAGAACCAACGGCACCAGCAGCAGCGTCGGCCAGAGGATCGCGACCGTCCCCCGCCACCAGTGCCGCAACTCGGCGTGGCGGGTGGTGATCAGCAGGCAGGTCCATAAGGGGAGAACGATCTTGGCGAGCTCGGAGGGCTGGACCGACACCCCGGCGATCCGCAGCCATCGCCGGGCCCCTTTCACTTTGGTCCCGACACCGGGAATCAAGACCGCCACCAAGAGGACCAGCACCGCGAGAAAGAGCCACGGGGTCAGGCGCCGCCATTGGTCGATCGTTAACCGCGAGGCGACGAACGCCGCGAATAACCCCAGTCCGGCGGCGGCGACTTGACGCAGCAGATAGACCCGCTCGAACTCGGTGGGGCGGGAGGTCATGCTGGCGCTGTAAACCATCAAGACGCCGATCCCGAGGAGGATCCCCGCCAGCGCCAGATAGAGCCGCCCCGCCAACGACACGGCGATTTCCCCGTTAATCCCCTCGATCCGCACTCCGTCTCCGGGGGCTGTCGGTCGACGGCTGGCATGAGCATCAGTCGCGCCGGGCGAGCCGCGGGGAATGCCGACATCTCGCGCGAGGATTGACGGTCTTGCCGGAGCTGCCGAGAATCACGCCGACACTTCTCCAAGGAATCCCGCATGTTTTCGACCCGCGCGCTTCTGTTCGGCCTGTTGTCGTTGTCCGCGTTCGGGTTGTGGATGAACAAGGTTTCGGCCGCCGAACCCCCGGCGGAACTGCTCGGCTACCCGCTGCTGTATCGCGATGAGTTTTCGGTTGAAAGCACGGCGAACTGGGAACCGGCCGATCCCAAAGCCTGGCGGCGGGTCGAGCTCGACGGCAACGGCGTCTTCAATCAGTTCGCCCAAAGCGACGTCAAGACCCCGGTCCGGTCGCCGTTCAATCGGTGCTTGCTGAAGGACGTGGTCGTCGGGAGCTTTGTTTTCGATGTCCGCCTGCAAACGACGGCCCGTGATTATCCCCATCGCAGCCTCTGCCTCTTCTTCGGCTATCAGGATCCGGCGAAGATGTATTACGTCCACTTCGGCCAGAAGACCGACGACCACGCCAACCAGATCTTCCTGGTGAATCAGGAGCCGCGCAGGAAGATCTCGACGAAGACGACCGACGGCACCCCCTGGGACGACCAATGGCATCACGCGCGGATCGTCCGCGACGTCGCAACCGGAACGATCGACGTCTACTTCGACGACCTGGAGACTCCGGTGATGACCGCCGTCGACAAGACCTTCACGTGGGGCCGCGTCGGCATCGGCTCGTTCGACGACACGGGGAATTTCGACGACGTGCGGTTGTACGGCGTGCGCGTGGAAGGCAAGTGAAGGCTCGTCGAGGGTTGAAGGTGGAGGGTTGAAGGTGGAGGGTTGAAGGTGGAGGGTTGAAGGTCAATTCCATGGGGATGCGCCCGTGATCGCCTTGGCCCTTCAACCTTCAACCTTCAACCTTCAACCTTCAACCTTC
>CAYRVS010000069.1:8170-10765 GCA_964427725.1 uncultured Planctomycetaceae bacterium
CGTGATCGCCTTGGCCCTTCAACCTTCAACCTTCAACCTTCAACCTTCAACCTTCGACCTTCAACCTTCGACCTTCAACCTTCGACCTTCAACCTTCGACCTTCCCTCATCCCGTTTGCGGCAGATCCATCAGCGTGCGGAACCGGTCGAGGACGTGGATTTTCAGCGAGGCGAATTCCGGAGTGTCGAACGCCTCGGTCTCGACCAGCTCGAACGCCGCGCGGCGGGCGTCCTCCAGGAGATCCTTGTCGCGGATCAGGTCGGCGTGTCGTAGCGGCAACGTGCCGTGCTGTCGGGTTCCCAACACGTCGCCCGGACCTCGAAGTTCGAAGTCGACCTCGGCGATGTGAAACCCATCGGCGGAGGCTTCGAGCGCGGCGAGCCGTTTGATCGCCTCGGGTTGATCGGAGTTCGAACAGAGGAAACAGTAGCCGCGATGCGGGCCCCGGCCGACGCGCCCGCGCAGCTGATGAAGTTGCGACAGGCCGAACCGTTCGGCCTCGCGGATCACCATCAACGTGGCGTTGGGGACGTCGATGCCGACTTCGATGACGGTCGTCGCGATCAGCACTTGGAACTCTCCCTCGTGGAAGGCTTCCATCACGCGCTGCCGTTCTTCGCGATCCATGCGGCCGTGAATGAGGCCCAGGCGGAAGTCGCGGAGTTCGCCCGTCGAGAGTTCGCGATGGGTCGATTCGGCCGCCGCCGCGCCGGTCTCTTCCTCGGCGTCGACGCGCGGACAGACGACATACGCCTGCCGGCCTTGTTGCAGCTTTTCCCTGAGGAAGCTCCACATCTTTTGCGTGGTCACCGCCGTGGAGACGCGCGAGGTCTGAATCGTTTGCCGACCGGGCGGCAATTCGGAGATCACGGTCAGATCGAGGTCGCCGAACATCGTCAGGCAGAGGCTGCGGGGAATGGGGGTCGCCGTCATCACCAAGAGGTGCGGCGCGATCGCCCCGCCGGCGAACCGGCTTCGCTGACCGACGCCGAATTTGTGCTGCTCGTCGATCACGGCGACGCCGAGTTTGGCGAAGCGGACGTCACGCTGAATGACGGCCTGGGTGCCGACGATGAGCTGGGCCGACCCGCGCGCGATCTCGTCGAGGAGCGTTTGCCGGAGTTTGGGCGTGAGTTGTCCCGTGAGCAAGCGGCGTTCGACGCGGCTGTGGGCCAGCAACCGCTCGAGCGTCGACCAATGCTGCTGGGCGAGGATTTCGGTCGGCGCCATGAGGACCGCCTGCGTCTGATTGGCGATCGCGACCAGCATCGCATAGAGGGCGATCGCCGTCTTGCCCGCCCCGACATCGGCCTGCAGCAAGCGATGCATCGCCTGATCGCGACCCAAGTCCGCGACAATCTCGCGCACGGCCTGATCCTGGCCCGCCGTGAAGCGGAACGGGAAGAGCCGCCGGATGCGGGCGTCGATCTTCGCGGACGAGGGGAGCGGCCAGGCGACGTTGTCGCGCCGCCAGAAACGCCGTCTTAAGGCGATGCCGAGCTGAAACTCGAGCAGATCCTCGAAGAGGATCCGCTGTCGACTTTGCTGATACTCATCGAGCGTCGCGGGCCGATGGAGTCCGCGCAGCGCCGCGGGCAGCGGCGGCAACTTCAGCGAATCGCGAAACGCCTGCGGCAGGCGATCGGGGACCAAGTCAGCGTAGTCCTCGGCGGCGGCTGCGGTCGCCCGGCGGACCTCGTGCATCGACAGCCCTTCGGTCAACCCATAGCGGGGCAGGATGCCGGGCGTGGTGTCGCGGTCGTCGTCTTCGAGCCACTGCGGCCGCGGGTGCGAGAATTCCCAGCGTTTGTCGCGGAATTTCGGCTGCCCCGAGAAGAGGACCGCTTGTCCCAACGGAAAGCGGTGCAGCATGTAGGGCTGATTGAACCAAACGCCGCGGACATAACCCCCGTCGGTCTTGAGGAGCACCGCCGTCATGTGCTTGCCGCTGGAGGTCAAGCGGGCATCGCGATCGACGACTTCGCCGCGGACGGTGTGGACGCGGTCGTCGCTCAGCTCATGAACCGCCGAGAGTCGCGACAGATCGAGCACATCGCGCGGCAGGTAGAAGAGGAGATCCCCGACCGTCTCGAGCCCCAGCTTCGCGAAGAGGGGCGCGCGCTGCGGCCCGACCCCCCGGGCAAACTGCACCGGCATCGTCAACGGATCGTCGCGATCGGGAGGCGCGCTCATCGTGGTCGGAGTTTCTTCGTCACCTGTCGCCGTGGTCGTCGGGATCGGCTCGCCGATCAGCGTGTGACGACATCCCGCCGCAAGCGTAGGCTGTTAAGGACGACGGTCAAGCTGGAGGCGGTCATCGCGGCGCTCGCCAGCATCGGCGAGAGGAGCCAGCCGGTCCATGGATAGAGCAGCCCCGCCGCGATCGGGATCGCGATCAGATTGTAGCCGAAGGCCCACGCGAGGTTCTGACGGATGACCCGTCGCGTCGCCCGTGATAGGTCGTACGCCGCGACCAGATCGCCCAATTCCCCTCGGACCAGCGTGACATCGGCGGCCGATTGGGCCACGTCGGTCCCCGTCCCTAGGGCGAACCCGACATCTGCCGCCGCGAGGGCGGGCGCGTCGTTCACGCC
>CAYRVS010000069.1:10775-23860 GCA_964427725.1 uncultured Planctomycetaceae bacterium
CGCCGTCGCCCACCATGCCGACCGAATGTCCCGCCGCTTGCAAGCGTTGCAACTCCGCGAGTTTCTCGCCGGGGAGACATTCCGCGCGAATGTGAGTGATCCCCAATTCCTCCGCGAGTTGCTCGGCGACGGAACGGGCATCGCCGGTAACAAGATGCAACGTCAAGCCGCGGGCGCGCAATTGATCGAGCGTCTCGCGGCCCCCCGGTCGGAGTCGATCACTCACCAGCAAACGGCCCGCGTACCGTGTCCCCAAGGCGACATGCAGTTCCGTCCCCGCACCGGGTGCCATGGATAACGTTTCGGCATCGGAGCTCGCGAGGCCCTCCTCGCGAAGGAACCGCCGCGTCCCGATGCGAACCACTTCGTCGCCCACCAAGCCGCGCACGCCGCGACCGGCGAAGGCTTGTACCGACATGACCGAGGGGATCGCCAGACCGCGCTCGCGGGCTCCCGCGCAGACCGCCCGCGCATACGGGTGTTCGCTCGCCGACTCCACCGCCGCCGCATGGGCCAACATCTGCTCTTCGGTGAACCCCGCCTCCGGCTGGACCCCGACAAGGGCGGGCCGGCCTTCGGTCAACGTGCCGGTCTTGTCGAGCAGCAGATGCTGCAGCCGCCCGGTGTGTTCCAACGCCGCCGCTTCATGGAACAAAATCCCATACCGCGCGCCACGCCCCGTCGCCACGACGATCGCCATCGGCGTCGCCAACCCTAGCGCGCAGGGGCATGCGATGATCAAAACCGAGATCATCGTCTGCCACGCCAAGGCGGCGGCTTGTTCGGGTGGACCGAACCACCACCATCCCAATCCTGTCAGGACCGCGAGCCCGATCAACACGGGCGTGATCACCGCCGCGAGCCGATCGGCCAGCCGCCCCATCGGGGCCGGGCTCCCTTGCGCCCGCCGCACGAGCGCGCCGATCTCCTGCAGCAAGGTTTCGCGGCCGATGGCCGTCGCCCGATAGATCACCGAGCCCCCCCCGTTCAGCGTCCCCGCCAGGACGCGACTTCCCGGCGTTTTGTCGATCGGCCGGCTCTCGCCCGTCAGCCACGACTCGTCGACCGTGGTCGTCCCTTCCACGACCTCCCCGTCGACGGCAAACCGCTCCCCCGGACGAATCTGCACGCGATCGCCATGCCGCACCTGGTCGATCGGCACCTCGACGGCGGCATCCGCGCGCAGCACGCGGGCCGTGCGGGGTTGCAGCGTCCACAACTCGCGCAGCGCCGCCCCCGCGCGGACTTTCGCCCCCGCCTCCAGCCACCTCCCCAACAGCACCAGCGTGATGATCGTCGCGGCGGCCTCGAAATAGACGTCGACGCCATGCCCACCGAACGGCGATGCATAAGGCGCGAGGACCGCGAGCGCCGAAGCCACAAAAGCCGCGAGAGTCCCCGCCGCGACGAGGACGTTCATGTCGGACTGACCATGCCGGAGCGCGCGCCACGCCGCGCGATAGATCGGGCCGCCCCCGAACAGCATCACCGGTAGTGTCAGCCCCAGTTGGAACCAGGCGCTCGCGGCATGCGACCACGGCAGCGCGCCATGGCTCATCGCCACGACAACGATCGGCAGGGTCAGCGCGGCCGAGAGGATCAGCCGCCGCGCCAGGTCGGCCCGCTCCCGCCGTTCGACGTTTTCGAGCGCGGCCCCTTCCGCCGCCAAATCGGCGGCGTGGACGACCGGGATCGTATAGCCCAGGTCGGTCACCACCGTTCGCAACGCCGCTTCAGGGATGATCAAGGGATCGTATTGGATCGTCCCCCGTCCCGCCGCGAAACTGACCCGCGCGCCGAGCACACCCGGTTGATTGCGCACCGCCTGCTCGATCTTCGCCGCGCATCCGGCGCAGGTCATGCCGACGATCGGAAACTCCGCGCGCGCGCCTTGCGCGGGGAGCGCCTCGACGGGCCCCGCGGGCAAAACATTCAGCACCGGCAGGGAGGGTGGTGATGACGACATCTCCAAGAGTTTACCGCATCGCGTCCGCCAATCGTCCCCTCGACCTTCCGCAAGGCATCGCCGCGGCCGACAACTCCTTGAAGGGCCCTCCCGCGAGAAGTAGACTGCGCGCGGATGTTGATCGGCGAGACGCGCGACGCATGGCGCGACTCGGGAACCTTGGGAGTCGCGGCCGTGCTCGTGCAGATGTCGCTGGTGCGGATCATCGTGTCGGAAATCAACGACCAGCAGGTCATCTTCCTGCGCGAGGTCGACGGCGAACGCTCGTTCCCGATTCTGATCGGCCTGTTCGAGGCGACCACCATCGACCGCCGCGTCCGCGGCGAACAACCCCCGCGGCCGCTGACACATGACCTGCTCAAAAGCACCATCGAGGCGCTGCAGGGCGAAGCGCAGGACGTAGTCATCAGCAAGCTCGAAGATCACATCTACTACGCGGCGATCCGCATTCGCCGCGACGGGGAACTGATCGAGGTCGACGCCCGCCCCAGCGACGCCATCGCGCTCGCGGTCCATTACGAACCGTTCCTGCCGATCTACGTCGCCGACGAAGTCCTCGAAGAAGTCGGCTCGTAGTGGATGAGATGCGGACACCGCACAAGGAGCGGCGCGGCGTCAGCCCGCCGTGTCTGCGGGTCAAAGCGACCCTTATCCGCGCCCACGATCCGCAAGTTCGTCGGGCTCCGTCATCCGCGGCCAACGATCGATCCGGCAACTTGGGGGCGGACGAAGACGTCCGACCCAGCCACCCGTTGTGGGCAGCCTACGGCAACGCCCGCAGCGCGCTGATCGGGCCCCACGGAAGGACGATCGCCGCCGACCGCGCGCCATCGGCCTGAGGGGGATGCGTCGGCACGAAGTTCCGCCGCGGCCGGCCCCCTTCCTCCTCGGTGAGGTAGTCGCGCTGGACTTCGGTGCCGCGCCCGTCGCCGTTGTCGTCAAGCAGACCGTGTTCGGTCGCGAGGAGCATCTCGGCGAGATATTTGCGGGCGGTGTTCCGCCGCACCGCGATGATCAGGTCGAACAGCGTCTGCGCGCCGTCCCGATCGGCGTCGACCAGCGGCCGTTCGAAGTCGGGATTGAGTTCCTCCGCCAAGGACGTGGGGCACAGCGTCGCGTTGATCTCGAAATCGGCCTCGGTCGCCGAGACCACCACCCGCTCGCTCGCCGCGAGCGCCTTCAGGAAGTATCCGCTCGTCGGCGTCGTGATCCAGAAGACCTGCTCGCGGCAGGCGACGTCGCGGAACAAGGCCCCGAATTCGTCCTGATTCAAATCGGGCCCGGGGAGATTCAGCCAGACCAGCCGCCCGTCGTGATGGGCATGCCCGACGACGATCACCCACAGCGTATCCTCCGGACGGAGCGCTTGCCGCAACGCCTCGACGGCTTGCGTCAGTCGCTCGCGCGTTGCCGGTCCCGCGACGGGGATCGTCAGTGTCGACGGGCGTTCCTCGTCAATCCCATCCAGTACGGTGATCGCCGACGGATCGAAGCCGAGTTCGGTCGTCAGCCCCCGCCACATCCAGGGGAGCGCGGCGTCGTACATCGCCCGGTGCTCGGCATCCCCGGGATGCCCGCAGACGATGAGCGCGCGCCGGACGCCGGCTTGATCCACCGGATCGTCGGCGAAGGACGGCGCGGTCCCGCCAAGGAATGCGGTCAACACCCAGACGAGGTCACGAAACGTTGTCGCCATGCTCTGCCACCGGTCCCAAGGATTCTGGCTTCGTGATGATGGTGATGCGCGATCCAACCCGACGGGGTCACGACCCGGGCAATGTCGCCCGGGTGTCGTCATGGTTGATCCAATGAGGGGCGTCGTGGACGCCATGCTCGTAGCGCGGCGGGTTCCAGACGGTCGCGTCATCGAGCCGCACCTCCAGCGCGTAATCGGTGAACGCGGCGAGGGCATAGTGCCAGCGGAGCGCCTGGTCCGGGCCGGTCGGGCGCGTTTCCAGGACCAGCCACAGTTCGCAGTCGGTCCCCTGACAGACCGCGAAAAGCGCCCCCGTCCGACGCTCGGCCCCGGCCCCGAAATCCCACGTATGGACGGGCTGCGGCGTGACGCGAAGTTCCCATCGCCCTGCCTGATGGTCGATCGTGTTCGCGCTGAAGCGGCGCGTCAGCTCCCGCGCCTGCCGCAAGAGCGCCGGCTTGCTCGACTCGGGATTCGGCGCGTCATCCAACGCGCGCCACGCCAACCCGGCGCGACGCGGCGTCCATACCTCGATGTCGTCGCGCCGCATGACAAACGGCGTCTCCGCCAGCGAATGAAATTCATACGCGACCACCCGCTCGGGGGCGTTGTTCAGCGACCAGCAGAAGATGTCCGCGATCGCGACCGGCCGACGGGCGTCGTCGACCCATAACCAGACCGCTCCGATGTCGTTCCCCCGCGTCGGTTGCGCGTGACGGAAGACCGGCTGTTCCAGCCGCGTGATCGCTCCGGCTTCCATCGTCGGCTCGAAGCGCTCGGCGGTCGTCCGGCAGACCTCCAACCACGCCTTGACGAGATCAGGCTCCGCCGCATTCGCGACAACGGCGGCAACCGTCAGCAGCCAACACGTCATGTGAATGACGCGCGTCATGGTTTGGCTTCCTCCCGATCCAACGGACCTTGGAGGCTGATCCAGGAGTTCCGCGGATTGCGCCGCTGCGGATGCTTCTCCGCCGTCCACACGACGAGCCCCGCGTGCCGACCTTCGAGCGCTCCCGAGGTCAACCGCGCGAAGGCGTATTGCCATTGGTATTCCCCGTCGACCAAACTCGCGTCGAGGATCAGGAGCGCTTCGGGATCGGTCCCCAGCACATAGCCGAAGACCGCGCCGTCGAGGCAGTCGCTGGTTTCCGGCTTGGCGCGGAAAAACTCGCGCGGCAACTGCCGCAACAGCTCGCGGTCGCTATTGTCGTCGCGCCAGCCCAGCATCGTCACCTGGAATTGTTCGGCGAGGCGCTTCATCTCGCGCAGCCGGGCCGCCGGCTCCGCCGCGGGGACCGGGGCGCCCGGCACCGGTCGAAAGTCGAGCCCCCGCTCCGGCTCCCACCGCACGAGTCCCTCGCGGCGGCAGACGAACGACTCGCGGGTCAACGACTCGAGTTCGTGAATCAACAGGCCGTCCCAGGGGAAGATCGAGCCGATCACCATCGGGCGACCACGATCGGTCCAGATGACCGCGAGGCCTTGTCCCTGCGGATCGCGGGCGTTGTTGGTCCAGCGGTGAACCATCACGGGCTGCATCGGTCGATCACGATTCGGCCCGGCGAGGAACTCGTTCCAGGCGATCGAAGCGTCGAGCTGATCACGGAGCCGCTTCGCCGGATCAACCTGCTCGGTTTTCCCCGCCCCTTGCGCCAGGCAGAGTCCCACCAGACAGACCCACGTCATTTCGTCGGTTCCTTATCATCGAGCGGCAACGTCCGGTTCTGCAGCCAACGGTATTCGTCGTGCAGCCCGGCGCGAAACGCCACGTCACGTTGTTCGTTCTTGAACGACCAGATCGTCTCCCCGGCGCGCTGCAGGAAGAGGCTGTGATCCGAGAACCGTCCGGCGCTCCAAAACCATCGCGGTTCGCGGCCCTCGACTCGGCGGGCCTCCAACAACACGAAGAGTTCGGGATCGGTCCCCGCGCTCGAGACGAACGCGAAGAGCGCGGCATCCAACGGACCACCGGCCGGCGTCTCTTCCGCCTGACGATACAGCGGCTGCGGCAGCAACCGCAGTTCCCACCGCGTCTGCTCGCCGTACGACGAGAGGCTGTACCCCGACAGTTCGCCCATCAGCGAACGCATCTGCCGCAGGCGGGCCGCTCGGGTTTCCGCCGGGGCGGTCGCCGGTTCCCAGGCACGCGACCGATCGGGCCGGGCGGGCGGGTTCCAATAGGTCGATCCCGCAAAGTCCGCCTGGAGCCCGTCCGGCGCGAGACTGACCCATTCATGGCTAAAGATGTAGCGGCCCTCCACGCGACTGGTGAAGACCGTCGACACCGCAAACAACCGTCCCTCCCCCACCCAGCCATGAACCACGCCGAGTTGCCCGCTGCGGATGGCGTTGCCCCACTGAAAGATCTCGACCGGTTTCAAAGTTACGGTGGGCGCGCCGGTCGTCGTGACCGTATAGGTCGTGGTGTCGCGGCGACATTCGACGCGCAGCCGCTCGGTGACGTCTTCGGCCTTGGTCGCTTCTTGCGCGAGCAGCCGATCACCGAGACAGAAACAGACCAGCAGCCCCGGCCAGATCCAGCTTATCCGTTGACGTGGTGTCATGGCGCGACCTTTCCCGTCTCGGCGTCGACCGTCAGCAAGGTGTATGGGTTGCGGCGCTGATTCAGCAAGCTCTCGAACGGGAGATCCTCCACCGCCCAGAGCGTCCGCCCCTCATGCGTGACCGCCAACCGATTGCTGTTGAGCCGGACACAGGCGACGCGAAAGCCCGGTTTCGGGTCGGGAGTCGCCTCCAACCACAACAAGACTTCGGGATCGGTCCCCTCGACGAACGTGAAGAGGGCCCCATCCCACCACGCGGCGTCGCCCGCCGGTTCCGGATAGCGATACAACGGCTGGGGCATCAGGCGCAACTGCCGCGAGACCTCACCGGTCGTCCGTCGCGTATCCCACAACGTCGCCGAAAACTCACGCGCGAACCGTCGCAACTGGATCAATCGTCCGTCGCGCGAGGCCACCGGGGGTGCGACATCGGCGAGATCCCGCCAACGGATGTCCGCCCCTTGCGGCCGCCAGACCTCCCGCCCCGCCTGCCGAATCTGATGCTCGGTCGGGCTTAACGAACAGCCTTCGAGCGTCGCGCCCCAATTCGGCTCGAACCAGCGATAGATCGACATCAGACACGTCGGCCGGCCGCGGTCGGTCCGAAGATAGATCTCCCCATAGACTTCTCCGACCGTCGGATTCGACCACCCCAGAATCGACCGTGGCACCGGTGCGGCGGTCGAATGCCCCACGGTGGTTTCCCGGACCTCCAATCCCTCGGCCAGAACCTTCGCGAGCGCCGCCACCGACGCGCGACGCGCCGTCACCGGATCGGAGGCCGATGGCTCGATCGCAGCCTGCGGTTCGACGGCGTAACTGGGCGTGGTGAGCAACACGCCACTCCCCAGCAGGACCGCGCAGGCGCATGCGGTGACTCGTGTCGAGCCGGTGCCAATCATGGAGCGTCCATCTAGGGAACGTGGCGCGCCAAACGGCGGTCAGCGTGCCGGGGGGACGGGATTGCTGGGAATGGGAGCGTTCAGCCGCGAATAACTTCGCGGGGGAGCCGTCCAAGAGTCGCTTCGCGAACCGGGGACGAACGTCGGCAGCGCCGCGGGATGAGGCTTCGTCCCCCGGGTCAAACTCGGGCCCAACACCGGATGGTTCGTGCTTTCCAGGAGGGGAGCGGGAACGCTCGGGGCCGTGGGATCATTCGCCGGCCATCTCGCGCGGGCCTGACGCGCCATTTCGGCTTCGGCGGCGGCCAAATCGAGTGTTGGGAATTCGGTACTGTTGGCCGAGAACGCGGCGGCCGAGATTCGATCTTTGGAGTCGGCGACTTGCGCGACAAGGGCTTCCTCCGACAATCGCCAGTAACTCGCCGTCCCATCCCAATGGCCGAAGACCACCGTGTCGGCGTCGAGGTACCGCAGCACGCCGGCCGGTTGCGGCAACCGCCATTCGCGCTGACGGGGACCGGCGGACGATTCCGTCAGATTCAGCAGGCGGAACCGACCGGATTCGGCCGAGCGCCAATGCCCGACCGTCACCGCCAATTGCTTGCCGCCGGGGGCGAAGCGGACGCACGTGATCGGCGCATCGAGATGCCATCGTCGCAAGAGTCGCCCCGTCGCACGGTCATGCCAGGTGAGCAACCCGTCGCGCGAACCCGCGACGATCGAGTTGCCCAGCCGGTCGGCCTGCACCGAGACGATCGCGTCGCCATGTTCGGCGAAGTTCATCAAGACGCGGCCGGTCGCGGCGTCCCATAAGCGCAATTGTCGATCGGAGCCGCCGGTCACGAACCGGGACGAATCTCCGAGGAACGCCGCGCACGTCACGTTCCACGCTTCGAGATCGACGACTTGAGACGTCGCGGCATGCCGGAGCTCGATCCGCCGACCGGGCCACGCCACGATTTCATGCGCTCCGTCCGCCGAGCCGACTTTCGCCCAAGCGATCGGAATCGACCGTGTGGCTCCGGGCGGATTGCGCCGCGGTTTGGCCTGATAGACCACCGGTGCGCGCGATCCCGGGGCGGGTTCGTCGCCCATCATGCGAACGGGCAAGAGCACGTCCGGACCGACAACCGGCGACACCGTCGGCGGCTCCCACGCCAGTTCCCACTGGACTCGGGCTTGGGAACCCAGCGCCGCCAACAGTTCGGGCTGCAACGGCAACAACGTCGCGGCGGCGAAGACCCCCAGTCGCCCCAACCAGGTCAGCGTGGGGCCGCCACCCGTCATGATACGCGTCAAGCGGCCGCGTAACTCGTACGGGTTGCCCAACCCGCTGGCAAGCGCCGGGGTCGGTGGTCGTTGTTCGCAGAGAAAGTCGATCGTGTCGAGGAGTGCCTCGGCATAGCAGCGAGGTGAACTCGCGGTCCGCTCCATCACCCATTGATCGCAACAGTCTTCTTCGGCGGCTTCGATTTCCCGCCGGGCCCACCACACCGCCGGGTGCCACCAGAACGCGATCGTCGCGGCGAATTCCAGCAACCGGACCCAGGAGTCGCCCCGGTAGTAATGCGACAGTTCGTGCAACAGCAACGTCGCCCGGGCTTCGGGATGCAGTTGCCGATAGAGCTCGCGCGGGAAGAGAATTCGCGCCCAGGGGCCCACACCCCACAACATCGGCGAGACGACCCCTTCGACCAGACACGCCCGCGGCGCGGTCCGTTGCCCCAACTGCTCGCGCAGCTCGTCGACTTGCGCGCTGAGTTCAAGGTCTGTTTGAGAGACGCGCCGAACTTGGCGGCCAAACCGTCCCAACCGCGACAGGAACGTCACTCCCAGCAGGAGCACACCCGCGCTCCAAGTCCCCAACAACGCCGCGACCAGCCATGGCCATGGGAGTTGGGCCCACCAACCCGGCGTGACGGGCTTCAGTGCGGTGACCAACTCCGCGGCCAAAGGCGCTTCGGCCAGCCATCCCGAACGGCTCGTGGCGTCCGCCGACATCCCCGTCGTGACGGGAACAACGGTCGACGTCAGAACAGGTGAAGACAACCCGTTGGGGCTGACCGTCTCCACGGCGAGGGTCAATGGCTCGGTCGGCAGACTGACCGGGACGATCGGCGGAGTGATCAATTTGACCAGGAGCAGGATCCACAAACCATGGCGGACCGCCGGTTGACGGCTCCACCGTCCCAGCAGGTAGACCACGGGAGCAAGCAACAACACCGTGAAGGCGTTGGCGACGGCCCATTCCAAGGCGATCAGCATCAGGCACCTCGCTCCCCGCATACCAACTCGAGGACAAACGCCGACTTACCGCATCGGTCCACGGGATCGACCGCCGATTACGACTTCGGCGACTGCTCGAGATCATCCAGCAGGGCCCGCAACGACTGCCGTTCCTCCCGGCTGAGGTCGCCGGACCGGACAAGATGGGTGAGCAGGGGTTGCAACGCCCCGTCACACAGCCGTTCGGCGGTTTGTTGCAGTTGATCCACAATCACGTCCTCTCGACCGACCGCCGGCTCGAACAAATGGGGCCAGTTGTCGCGGTTCCGACGGACGCACCCCTTTTCTTCGAGACGCGTCAGAAGTTTTTGTACGGTCGCGACCTGGGCCGGCGTCCCTTCCGGGTAGAGCCAGTCGGTCAGTTGACGCGCCGAGGCCACGCCGTGTTCCCACAAACGGCGCAAAATCGCCAATTCGGCGTCAGGAAGACTCAGCGGGCTGCGGGGCATGGACGGATTCCTTGAACGGTGGGGGGAGTCTCCGGGCCGATACGTCACCAACAACCCGTTTCGGCCGAAACCGATCCGCATCGGTAGGTGGGACTCCGCCTCCCCCAATCACTCTCATTCGGCACAATACAGACGTGTCGTCTATCCCGCAAGGAGATTCCAGCGCGTGGAATGAAAAAAATCGCCCTGCGATCGTTCGTTCACCAAACCTCGCACGCTGGTTGAACACGGAGGTGGGTGAACGCGGTCGGGGCGGGTGCCCCGACCTATGCTGGGGTGAGTGACCCGACGGATATTGGGGGGGGGCGTCGATTTGGGGGAGATCCCCCACAGACCAAGGGCGATTTCGCGGAACTTCGGGTTCCGGGAAATCGGCCGTGTCGATTAGGTTATGCCCCGCGCCCGGTCGATTGTCCTTCGCGAGTGCTGAACCGCCATGCCCCCCATTTCACCCACCAACTCGGCCCAGATGCCGCCCTCGTCGCGTCGGGGGGCGCGCATCGTTTGGGCCCTCTCCGGTCTGAATCTGGCCTTGGTGATCGGTTTGCTGCTGCTGCTGTTCGTGATCTCCGAGCGCTGGTGGGTGGGGACCGTGGTCACCTACCTGCCGCGGTCGCCGTGGCTGGTTCCCTCGATCGTCCTGTCGGTCGCCGGCTGGTTGTGGCATCGCCCCTCGTTATGGGCCAATCTCCTCGCGTTCCTGCTGGTCCTCGGACCGGTGATGGAGTTTCGCGCTCCCTGGCTCGCCGACACCCGACCCGGTCCGCGCGCTGCCGCGACCGCCCCGTCACTCAAGCTGGTCAGCGCGAACGTGCAGGGTTACAAGCCCGATTTCCCCGCGATCCTTGAAGAGATCGCCCGCTTTCGCCCCGATGTCGTCGTGCTCCAGGAAGCCCGCGGCGAGAACCCGTTGCTCGTCCGCTTCTTTCCCGATTGGCAGCGGGTCCATATCGATTACTATTGGGTCGGTTCCCGGTATCCGATCACACTGAAACACACCTGCCAGACCGCCGCGTTCGACCGCGTCGCGGGGATCATCGTGGAGGTCGAGACCCTGGAAGGGCCGATTACCGTCGCGAACATTCATCAAATGACCGCCCGCCGCGGCCTCGCCGAACTCAGCCCCGGTGAACTGGCGACCGGCGCCGCCCAAGCCGGACTCGAAGAGTTTCAACTCCTGCGGATGGCGGAAGCGAACGAGTTACGCGAACAACTGCGGGAACACGTCGGGACACGACCATTCCTCGTGGCGGGGGACTTCAACACGCCGACGTCGAGTTCGCTGTTCCAACACACGTGGCGCGATCTGACCAGCGCCTTCGATCAAGCCGGCACGGGCTACGGCTACACCTCGCCGATCAAACCGCAGCAGTATTGGATCTCGAACCTCCCCTGGGCCCGTATCGATCACATCCTGGCGTCCCCCGAATGGACCATCCGCGATTGCCGCGTGGGCACCAGCCACGGCAGCGACCACCACCTGATCTACGCGGAACTCGCCCGAGCGACTCCGGAGCCGAAGCCAACACACTGACGCCGCGTGACCCCTTGCCCATACGCCGCGCGCGATCAACTCCCCCGGCTTGCCGCATGTCCCGCTGGGCTGCTCTCGTCGCTGGACTGCTCTCGTCGGGGCCCCGCAAGGCGCAGACGATCCGGCAATCGGGTCACGGACTCGCCATCAAGCCATCCACCAACTCGATCAGTTTCGGCCCGAGGTTCCCGCTGACGCGATGCCGGATGCGGCCTTCCGGATCGAGGACGAAATAGGTCGGCCAGGTGACGATCCGCCACCGCGCCGCGATCGGCCCCTGCTGACCGTCCGTCACCAGCACCCAATTCAAGCCGTCGGCGACCACTTTCGCGCGGACCCGATCAAGCCCGTCGAACGCATCGCTGTTCATTTCCACGATGACCAGCGACTCCCGGGGGTATCTCGCCTGAAGCTCCCGCAGGACCGGGTGCATCGCGACGCACGGCCCGCACCAATGGCCCGAGAACGCCAACACGGCGACTTTGCCGCGACTGATGTCCGCGAGCTCGAAATCGTCTCCCGCCAGCGTGGTCCCCAGCGTCTTCGGGGCGGGCGACATGAGCGCGACCGGGCTCCGCAAATCGGCCAGCAACTCGGTCGCGAGCTCGCGATTTTCCCCCGCGTAGGTATGCACCGTCGGATACTCTTCCAATACCCGCTCAAGCAGTCGAACCGCTTCCGCGCATCGCGCGACATCCCCGACCTCTTCGCCATGTTGTTTGGCCCGCGCCGCGAGGGCATAAAGCGCCGCCCCTCGCAGACCCCGATCCGGATGCGTCTCAACGATGGTTTCGAGCGCCCGATCCAAGTGTTTCGACCGCGGCTTGATCAGATACGACATCATCAGTTGAAGTTGAAATCGCGCATCGACCAGCGCGTCCGCGTGTTCGCCCATGAGCGCGAACATCGCGTCTCGTTCCTCCCCCGGTGGGGCGTAGTTCACGATCCAAATGAGACACGAGACCCACGCTTCCGAGGCGATCTCCCGCTGGGCCAGTTCCAGAAACCGCGTTGTGTACGCCGCCTGCAAGTCCGCCCGCCGCGTCCTGCGCTCCGCGGGGGCCAAGTCCGCATCGTTGGCAATACTCTGATCGGCCGCTTCCCAGGCGTCGTGCAGCGTCTGGTAGGCCGATCGCTTGTCGTCCGCCGCCTCGATCACACTCGGAACGAGCCACGCCCACAGCCCCCATACCGCGAACCATCGCATGGCGCCCTCCTTATCGTCAGATGGACCGCACGGTTTCCGCATGACCGCCGTCAGCATACGTCTCCGCAGTCAACGGCTCACTCAACATCCCAACCGGTCAGACCATGCGATGGCCGGCGGCAGGGACCGTCCGGTTCGTGGTGCCTGCGTGAAGCGCCGAGGACCACGTGGCTCCGGTCGCCGCGCCTGAGGCGTCACCGCCACAGTCGTGCGCGCTCCGCACCGGGGTTTGTAGCCGATCTCGATGCCGCGGATGGTCGCTCCCTGCCCACGGAGGGGAAGACCGGCACTGCCCCGCGGGCATGCCATCCAAACAACGCGACCCGAGACGTCGGCACGTCTCGGGTCGCGAAGCAGCATGGTGATTGAACACCTCGGTCTCGGGGTTCCAGCTCAACCCTTTTGGAGCAGGAAGTCCTGGAAGCCGATCCCTTCGCCGTCGGGGTTGTTGATGCTGCTGAAGAGTTCTCCCATGATC
>CAYRVS010000070.1:0-22591 GCA_964427725.1 uncultured Planctomycetaceae bacterium
GGCTATCACGATGCCATCGTAACGGACTCATTCGGCGCGCGGACCACCACCTGACATCTTATGCCTGATCTTTCCGCCTCCGCGCGCGGCCTGTTCATTACCGGGACCGACACCGGCGTCGGCAAGACGCACATCGCCGCGCTGATCCTGCGGGAGCTTCGCGCCGCGGGCGTTCGGGCGGGTGCCTACAAGCCGGTTTGTTCCGGGGCCGTCGACGATGCGACCGGGACGCCCCAATGGGACGACCTCGATCGGTTGCAAGCCGCGCTCCGCGAAACATCCCCGCCGTCCACCGATGCGGAACTTTGTGCGCTCGAACGCATCGGTCCGCAGCGGTTTCTCGCCCCGCTCGCCCCCCCCCTGGCCGCGCGGCTCGAAGGCCGGGAGGTTGAGGTCTCTCTTGTCGACGCGGGGCTGTCGTGGTGGCTGGAGCGCGTGGAGGGGGTGATCATCGAAGGGGCCGGCGGGTGGCTCTGTCCGCTCACGATGACGACGACACTCGCCGATTGGGTGGCCCGCTGGGGCTGGCCGGTCCTCATTGTCGCCCGGCGGGGACTGGGGACGATCAACCACACGCTGCTGACCATCGAGGCGATTCGGCGGCGGGGACTGACGGTCGCGTGGGTCGTCCTCAACGAAACAATCGGCACGCTCGATGATCCGTCACTCGCCGATAACGCCCGCGAAATCGAAGCCCGCGGCGGGGTCCCGGTCTTCGGCGAAGTCCTCGCGGGGCGTGACGAATTGCATCGCGAGGGGCGGCGGGTCACGATACATTGGCGGATGTTGTTGGGACCGGCCCGGCCGCCGGATTGCTTGTCGACGCCCCCTTGATCGGAAGCCTCGAGGATGCCGTTTGAAATCACCTGCGGGGAGTGCGCGGGGACGTTGTTGGTCGAGGCGGGAGGCGTGGTCGTCGAGTGCCCGTTGTGCGGGGCGCATCTGTCGATTCCCGAGAGTGCCGCGCCGGGGGAATCGATTCCGGACGCCGTGGTGACCGAGGCGGCCCTCTCCGAGCCCACGGTGATGGCCGTCGCGGAACCGACCGTGGCCGCCGAGCCGACACCTCAGGTCGCCGAGGCAGGAGCGAGTCCCCATGTGATGGATGCCGTGGAACCGGCTCCCAAGGGGCCGCTGACCGATGAACTCCCCTCGACGGTCGAGGAAGAACGGCTCGCCGAGGAACCGACGCAGGTCTTGAAGCGCGCCGCCGAACAACTTCAGACCACGGTCGCGGAGCCAAGTCCGAACGGGGAAGCGCCGACGATTCAGCTCGCGTCCCCTCCCGCGACCGATGCCCTCCCGACCGAAGTGGCCCTCACTCCCACGCCGGCGGTCACGACGAGTCAACCGAGCTCCCCGAAAGCCGCGCCCAAGGAAGTCCCCGCGACGCCTGCCGCGGTGGAAATGGTCCCCAAGCAATGGCTGGTGATCACCGCGAGTTACGCCAGCGCGGTGACGCTGTTGTTGCTCTACGTCGTCTTCTTCATGAACCGCCGAGCCCACGACTTGGAAAGCCTGCCCGATCTCGTCCCCGAGATCCGCAAGGACGGCGAGGTCGGCATGAAGCGCGTCCTGCCCAAGATGAACGTCGCGCCGGGGCATGAGCTTGCGCTCGGGGAATCGCGCCGGTTCGGCGACGTCATCGTGACGCCGCTCCGCGTGACGAAAAGTCCCGTGGCGTTCGTCCATGCCTTCGGCAACCCGAACGCGAAGCGCGAGCCCTCCGCCCCGGTCTATAAATTATGGCTGAAGTTCGAACACGCCGGATCGGGGGCGGGGTTTCCGCCGCTTGACGCCGCGCTGGTCTTTCGGACGGTCCTCGACAAACAGCGCGGGACCGAGTTCACGATGAACTTCCTCAGCCCCGTGGGGGAGCGGCGGACCGCGACCACCCCGCCGTATCGGGTCTTCGCCCATCCGGAACTGAGCGAATATCATCTTGAAGGCCAGCGGCTGAATCATTGGCTCGAACCGGGCCAAAGCTGGGAGACCTTTATTCCCGCCGGCGAGGAAGTGACGTCGATCGAGGGGCCGTGGGTCTGGCGGGTGCTGTTTCGCAAAGGGCTCAATCCGAGCAGCGGTCGCGGGGTGACCACCTTGATCGACGTGAAGTTCTCCGGGGATGATGTTGTCAGCGGCTAGGCGCGAGCCGCCGGTCAGGGATCGATCGACCCGCGGCCAGTTCCGCTCAGTCACGACGAGGTTCACATGGCTTGCCAAGAATTTGACGCCTGGACGCGGCTGAGCCGTCGCGAGTGCCTGAATCGGGTCGGTGTCGGTCTCGGCGGCATCGCGCTCGCGGAACTGCTGCAAGGGGCTCGTCCCGCCGTGGCGGAGTCGAGCGCTTCGCACGGCATCCTCGGAGGGCCGCACTTCCCCCCGAAGGCGAAGCGGGTCATCTATCTCTTTCAATCGGGCGGGCCGTCGCAGTTGGATCTCTACGATCCCAAGCCGCTGCTCAACGAGATGCATGGCCAACAACTCCCCGAGTCGGTCCGCGGGGGGCAGCGGCTGACGGGAATGTCGGCGAATCAAAGCTCGATTCCCCTCGCCGGTTCCCCCTTCAAGTTCCATCCCTCCCCGCAAGCCGGGACGCTGTTCAGCGAGATTCTCCCCGAACTCACCAAGGTCGGCGACGAGTTGTGCGTGATTCGGTCGATGTATACCGAGTCGATCAATCACGGTCCCGGCGTCACCTTCATGCAGACGGGGCATCAGATCCCCGGCCGGCCGAGCCTGGGGGCTTGGCTCGATTACGGGCTGGGAACCGACAACGCGAATCTCCCGTCGTTCGTGGTCCTGATCACGAAGAACAAGGGGGGGCAACCTCTCATGTCCCACTTGTGGGGCGCGGGGTTTCTCGCCTCGAAACATCAGGGGGTGCGATTCCGTCCCTCGGCCGATCCGGTGTTGTATCTGGGGAACCCCGCCGGGGTGACGGCGGAAAATCGGCGGCAGCTTCTCGACGGCCTGCGCGAGCTTCATCAGCATCAATTCGACGGCACCCCCGACGCCGAGATCACCAACCGCATCGACAATTACGAGATGGCCTTCGCCATGCAGGCCAGCGTCCCCGAGGTGACGAACCTCGCCGACGAACCCGACCACGTCTTCGACATGTACGGGCCCGAGGCGAAGGATCCCGGCACCTTCGCGGCGAACTGTCTCCTCGCGCGGCGACTCGCCGAACGGGGGGTGAAGTTCATCCAGCTGTATCATCAAGACTGGGATCATCACGGCGGACTCGCGGGGGCGATCGCCGGCGAGGCCAAGCAAACCGACCGCGCCGCGGCAGCCCTCATTCGCGACCTCAAACAGCGCGGCATGCTCGACGAGACGCTGGTGATTTGGGGGGGCGAATTCGGCCGGACGAATTACTGTCAGGGATTGATGAGCCCCAACAACTTCGGCCGCGATCATCACCCGCGCTGCTTCTCGGTGTGGCTCGCCGGCGGCGGCGTCAAACCCGGCATCACCTACGGCCAGACCGACGAATACGGTTACAACATTGTCGAGAACGGCGTCCACATTCACGACCTGCACGCGACGATTTTGCACCTGTTGGGGATCGATCACGAACGGTTGACCTACAAGTTCCAAGGCCGACGGTACCGCCTGACCGACGTCCACGGCCACGTCGTCAAGGACATCCTCACTTGATCATCCACCACCCCCGAAACGTTTAGCCGCGAGCCAACGGCGAGCGCGCCCTCTTACGAACCGGAGCCTCCCATGTCGCTTCATCGACGCGAATTCCTCTGGCAAACCGGCGGCGGGTTCGGGGGGCTGGTCCTCGCGACGATGTTGGCCCAGGAGCAAGCCGCGGCCGCCCCGGTCCCGGGAGTCGTCACCGGGGCGCTCCATCATCCGCCGCGCGCCAAACGGGTCGTGCAGCTCTTCATGGCGGGGGCCGCCAGCCATGTCGACCTGTTCGATCACAAGCCCGAGCTGCGCAAACGCCACGGGCAGCCATGGGATCCCGGCGAAAAGGTCGAGCTCTTCCAGAACGGGCACGGGAACACCCTCGCGGCTCCGTGGGAGTTCCGTGCCCACGGCGACTGCGGGAAGATGTTGGGCGAGGTCGTCGCGCCGCTCGGCCGCGTCGTCGATGACCTCGCGTTCGTCCACAACATCGTCGGCAAGACCGGCGTCCACAGCACGGCGACCTTGCTGCAATCGACCGGCTTCCAACTCCCAGGCTTTCCCAGTCTGGGGGCCTGGGTGAGTTATGGCCTCGGCAGCATGAACGACAATCTGCCGACGTTCGTCGTGTTGCCCGATCATCGCGGGTTCCCCTCGAACGGCCAGAAGAATTGGGATTCCGCGTTTCTCTCCGCGACCCATCAGGGGACGATCATCCGCCCCGGCGCGGCGACCCCCATCGAAGACCTCTACGCCTCCCGCAACGAATACGTCACGCCGGCGGGTGACGCGGCGGGACTCGACGTGTTGCGGAGCCTGAATCGGCGGCATGCGGAAGCGCGCGAAGGGGACAGCCGCCTCGAAGCGCGGATCCGCAGTTACGAACTCGCCGCCCGCATGCAGCTCGCCGCGCCGCAAGCCCTCGACTTCGGCGATGAGCCCGAGCATATCCTGAAGCTGTACGGCGTCGCCGACGCCGATCGTGTCTGGCCGAGCGAGATCAACGCCCCCGAGGAGATCGCCCACTTCGGCCGCAAGTGTCTTGTCGCCCGGCGACTGCTGGAACGCGGGGTCCGCTTCGTCCAAATTTGGTCGGGGAACGACAACAGCTTCCCGCGGCGGAATTGGGACTCGCATGAAAACATCGAGCGGGATCACGGCCCCTTGGCGCTGGGCATGGCGACCGGCGCGGCGGCCCTCATCGAGGATCTGCGGCAACGCGGCATGCTCGATGACACGTTGATCCTGTGGACCACCGAGTTCGGCCGCATGCCCTGCGCCCAAACCGGCGTCGGTCGCGATCACAACCCGTTCGTCTTCACGAACTGGCTCGCGGGCGGGGGCATTCGCGGCGGAATTTCTTACGGTCCCAGCGACGAATGGGGCTACAAGCCGCTGGATCGCGACCATCCCACGCAGGTCTACGACATCCACGCGACGATGCTGCACCTCTTGGGGATCGATCACACGCGCCTGACGGTCCGGCACAACGGCATCGACCGCCGCCTGACCGACGTCCACGGCCACGTGATCCACGACCTCCTCGCGTAACCGCTCACATCCGGTTTAGCCGCGAGCCGCAGGCGAGCGCGGGATTCGTCGACACGTACCGCTCACGGCTTCACGCGCTGCAACCGCTCACCCACCAACCCTGCGCTCGGCTTGAGACTCCCCATCACGGCCGCCAACAGCCCTTGCAGCTCCGCGTCGGCGGTCGTTTCCCACAAGCCGGTCAGCCGCGGAACCTGCTCGCCGGGCAGAACCACGCCGAAGCGTTGCAGATGACCGACGAGTTGGCTTGCCGCCCCGCGCCGCAGCTCGATGGGCTTGCTCTCATTCAGCACGACTTCGGCGAGCCGGGTCTGCGCGGTGACCGTGCCGATCCGTCCCAGTGCCGTTAAGGCGTTCGGAGCGAGCCGCGGATCGTCAAGGAGCGCGACCAAGTCGTCTTCGGCGGTCGTGACGTCGAAGACTCCCGTGGTGTCGTCGGCCAGCTCGGCGAGCCAATAGGTGGCAATCGCCTGGAAATCGGCCCGCAGTCCATCGGAGATGAGCGGCGTCGCCCGGCTCGCCAGGAACGGCCGCGCGGTTTGCCAGAACGATTCCGCGGCGGGAGCTTCCCCCACGAACAACGCCTGTCCCGTGGGGGTAATCAAGCGGTCGGTCTTCGCGCGGACTTCCTCGGGACCATAGACGATGATCGGCAGGTACGCGGTTCGCGCGTCGGCCCGCAGGTTCGCCAGGGTTTGCGTCAGCGGCCAGTCCCCCACGTTCGCCTGCACGATCACCAGTCCCACGCCGAACTGCTCGGCGGCTTGATGGAAACCTGCTTTGCCGGTCCGCGCCAGCAGCGGTTCATACCCTTCGTCGGCCGCGTAATTCCCCAACAATCCCAGTTCCTCGACGTCGCCGTTGATCACGACGGCCCGCGGGACGCCGGGGCCCTTGAGCGCCGACCGCAGAATCTGGGTGACGCGGGCGGCACCGGTGAACGGCGTCTGCGGATCAGACCGTAGCGCCACCATCGCCGCCGCGAATTGCACGCGCGGGTCGGGATAGTTGAGCGCCCGCAAGACCGGCGCGGGATTCGTCGGCCGGGATTGAATGAGTTCCTTGCCGGCGAGGGCGCTCAAACCTTGCAGCGCGCCCCACGCGGCGTCGGTCCGCCCCTGATCGAGCGCCCGAGTCAGGATCCGTTGCAGCGGCCCCGTCCCCGTCGCGACGGCGGTCTGCATCGCCGGGCTCGACTCGGCCGTCAACAACTGATCCCAGCCGGCGCTGCGGACTTCGTTGGCCAGCAGCGCGGTGAGATACAGCGTCTGCAACCCTTCGTTGGCGGTTCCAAGCTGGAAGGCGTCGCGCGACAACCGCACCCCTTCCCGCAAGCGGGCCTCTTCGATCGGCAGATCGACCGCCGTCAACGCCTGTTCGGCGTCATTCCAACTCCAGACCGTGATTTGCTCGGGCTGCTCCGCGCGTTCGGCGGGCGTCAACGGGATCAACAGCCGTTCGGCTCCAGCCCGCAATTGCTCGAGCGCCGCGACATCGGAAAGTTGCTGCACCTGATCCTCATCGCCGAACTGGATCTTGGCCAGCGCCCGTCGGGCCGCATCTTGCGTCCCCGCGTCGACCTGTGGACCAAACGCCAGCGGCAACAGCCGCGGCACCGCTTGGGTCGTCCCCATCATCGACAACGCCTCAATGACCCCCAGCCGCACAAAGTCGACTTGGGAATCGACCGCCGCCAAGAGGGGGGCGACGACCGGCTCCCCCATGCGGGAGAACGCGAGGACGATGCCGTCCCGTTCCGCCGCCGATCCCGCCGCCGCCAGTTGCTTCAGCATCAGCGGCATCGCGCGCGACCCGGCGTTGCGAAGCTCGAGGATTGCCCGTTCCCGCTCGCTCGGCGTACCCGTGAGTTGCGTGATCAACCCCGCAATGAAGGCGGGATCCTCCGCTTGCTTGCGCGACGCGGCGTTGAGTCGTTCCAGCAACGGCTTGCCGAAGCGGGCCAGTTCGGGAATTTTCGACAGCGTCAAGAACTCGGCGGTGCCGTGTTTGTCGCGGAGCTGTTGCAGGATTGCGTCATCGGGCTGACCTTCGACGAACGCCTTGAGGTAAATCTCGGCGAGGTCGAATCGCGCGAGTTCGACGAGCAGCAGGACCGCGTCGAACTGCTCTTCGGGAGTCTTCGGTTCGCGGAGCAGCGGGGAGGGTTCGGTCGTCGACACCAACGGCGACGAGTTCTCCGGCTCCGCGGGCGGGTCGCTCGAGTCGGTTTGGGCGTACAGCGTCACCAGGGCCGCACACAGGCTCAACGCGAACAAACTCGAGACCGCGCGGGCCATGCCGTGCACTCCTTCCAGACGCGCCACGTCCCTGACGGACGCACGGTCACGCCAGGCTCCCCAGCTTCACACGGGCCCATCGTACGCACCGGTTTTCGCCGGTCGCAACGCAAATTCGGACCACCCGGCGTCGCCGAGACGCTCCCTCCGGCTTGGCTATCGGCACAGGACGCAGAGGAGTTCCATACCGGAGAGGAGTCTTAATCGCGCAAACCCCACCCCGACCGCCACCTGCAACGATCACTCCCGACAAACGGGATCTGTCGGACCTGCCGGATTTACCGGGTGAATCGGACATACCGACGGAGGCCGTTGATGCAAGGTCCGTGGACGGGCCGCTCCACGCGCGCTCTCAAAGCGAGGGGCACCCGCCACTCGGGCGGGACCGATCCACAACGTATCGGCGAACGCGGCCGGGGCGGGTGCCCCGGCCTATCCGTCTGTTGGTCAACTCGGGGGAATCACTTCATCGGCGAATAGTCGGTCGGCACCAGGAACACCGACTCAATCTTGTCGACGATCTTGCCGTCCTTCTCCGAGGCGTCGCGGGCGGCGATCCACTCCGGATCCTGTCGGAATGCGTCGAACGACGCCTTGGCCGCCTCCCGGCTGTCGTGCGCGAGGAGGTAAACCAACTCATTCTCGACTCCCTGCGGCGTCGTGTAGATCACGTTCTCCATGCCGTGCTTGGCGAACAGCTTCATCGTGTGATCGCGGAACCGGGCGTGCAGGTTGGGCAAGCGGCCGGGGAGGGTGTAGTAGGTCCGCATTTCGTAGACCTTGGCTTTCGCGGCCTGCTCGGCGTCGGCATAGCCCCCCCACCAACCGGCGGAAAATGCCGCCGCGACGATCAACCCCCAGACCCCCACCCGACGGAACGCGACCATGATGACTCCTCTGTGCTGAATGTCACGGGGCCTACGCCCCATTTGAATGTGTTGCCGCCGAGTTTACGGCATGCGCGGCGCGACCGCGATGGCGTAGGGTGGACCGATAGGGCGCTGCCGTAAGGCCGAGTTCGCCGTTGGCTCGCGGCCAAACAAGACCTGGTTACGCGAAGAGTTCGGCGATCGGAGTGGGGTCGCTGACGAGGTGGCTGGGCCGGCCTTGCGGCGTGTAGAGGACCATGTCGGGGTCGAGACCCAACTTGCGGTAGATCGACGAGACGAAGTTCTCGGGTGACAGGACCCGTTCGACCGCCGAGTAGCCTTGGCGGTCGGTCGCGCCGATCACCTGCCCGCCGGGGATCTTCCCCCCGGCCATGAGGACCGACATCGCGTTGGACCAATGGTCGCGGCCGGCGTCTTTGTTGATCTTCGGCGTGCGGCCGAATTCGCCCAGGACTACCACCAGCGTGCTGTCGAGCAGCCCCCGCTGTTCGAGGTCGGTGATCAGCGTGGCGACGGTGTTGTCGAACTTCGGCAGCCTGTCGTTGCAGGTCTTGAAGAGGTTGCCGTGGTGATCCCAGCCCCCTTCGTTGATCACGACGAACGGGACGCCGGCTTCGACCAGCCGCCGCGACAGGAGCGCCCGCTGGCCGAATGTGTTCCGGCCGTACGCTTCGCGGACTTCGTCCGCTTCCGCCTGAATGTTGAACGCGGCCTGCGCCTGCGGCGACAGCATCAGGTCCTGACCTTGGGCGTAGTACTCATCGAGGGCCCGGACGGGATCGGCCGCGGCGGCGTCGGTGATCCGCACCAGTTGATCGACCCGCCGCCGGACCCCTTGCCGTTGATCGAAGCGATCGTTGGTGACGCCATGCGGCAAGGCGACGTCGCGGACGCGGAAGTGCTGGCTGTTGGGGTCGTTGGGAACGGCGAAGGGGGCGTACTGCGCGCCGAGGAAGTTCGGCCCGCCTGACCGCGTCATCTCGGGGAGCGAGAAGTAGGCGGGCAGGCCGTTCCGGTTCCCCCGCTGATGGGCGACCGTCGAGCCCATGCTGGGATGGAAGCTGACGAAGGCGCCGCAGCCGACGGGAATCCGCGGCGGCGCGCCGGTCATCATGTAGTGATTGCCCGCGCCGTGGTTGCCCTGCTCGTGACAGATGCTGCGGATGATCGCGTACTTGTCGGAAATCGCTGCGAGCTTCGTCATGTGCTCGGAAAAGGCCATCCCCGGGGTCCGGGTGGCAATGGTCCCGTATTCACCACGGATTTCGGTCGGGGCGAGGGGCTTGGGATCAAAGGTTTCGTAGTGGGTCGGGCCGCCATCGAGCCAGATCAGGATGCAGCTTTTGGCGACCCCGCCCGTGGTGGTCGTCGCTTCCCCCGCCGCCAGGGCCCCTCCCAACCGCTGGAAAACGGTGCCGCCGAGCAGCCCCCCCAGGCCGAGTTGCAGGAAGTGGCGACGTCGCAGGCCGGCGCAGTTCGTGTAGCTCATGATTCCTGATCCGCGATGGAGGCGTTGATTTCAGATCGCTTGGTGATCGTTCTTGTGCGCCCGAGCAGGGTGATCGAGCCGGGTTATTGGATTCTGTATGAGGCGGGCAGTTGGCATCCATAGCGGGGGGCACCCGCCCCCCGCGCGGTTCGATGACCATGACATTGATCACGCGGCCGGGGCGGGTGCCCCGGCCTATGTTTTGGTTGTCTCTCGGGGTCAATCCTCGAACACAAACTCGGGGGTGTTGATCAGGGCCCACAGCAGGTCTTCGACGGCGGGCCGTCGGCTGGAACCATCGGTGGGAAACGCCGACAAGGCGGCGGTCAGTTCCTCGGGTTTCGGCGGCCGCGCGAAGACCGACAGGTAAAGCTCGGTGATGACCTCTTCCGCGGACCGCATGCTCGCGGCGAGTTGATTCGCCCGGCCTTCGTCGGAGGTCACCCGGCCGGCGAGTTCCCCCGAGTTCATCAGATGGAGGGCCTGCACAATCGTCGGCTCGACGTTGCGTTCGCACGGGGGATCCTGATTCGGATCCTGGCGACCGAAGGCGTCGAGGAAGAGCGAGTCGACGCGGACGGTCCACAGCTCTTTGGCGCGGGCCTGCGGGGGCATCGCCTCGAACTGTTCGCCGCGGCCGGTGATGTGGGCCAGGGTGTCGTACAAGACTTCCGCCCTTAAGCGCTGCCGATAGTGCCGGGAGAAGTTGCGATGGTCGGCGGCGTTGGTCGGGCTGGGGAGCGAACCGAGGGCATAGACCTGGGACGACGTGATCGAGCGGATCAAATGTTGAATGTCGTAACCATGGTCACGGAAGTCGACGGCGAGGGCGTCCAGCAGCTCCGGGTTCGATGGAGGGTTCGTCCCGCGCAAATCGTCGACCGGCTCGACGAGGCCCCGGCCCATCAGATCGGCCCAAACCCGATTCGCCATGGTTCGCGCGAGGTAGGGAACATCCGGTCGCGTCATCCAGTCGACGAGGGCGGCGCGCGGGTCGCTTCCTTCCGCCAGCGCGGGAGGCTCGCCGATCAGGGGTTTGGCAGGCAGGATTTCCCCCGTCAAGGGATGGCGGACTTCGCCGTGATCGGCCACGAAGATGAATTCTTCCGACCCTGAGATCGGGGCGGAAATCCCGGTCCCTTTACGGCCGACTTTCGCGAAGTAAGCGGCGAAGCTGTAGAAGTCGCGCTGGCTGTAGACCTCGAACGGATGCTGATGGCATTTCGCGCATTCGAGCCGGACCCCGAGGAACAACTGGCTGACCTGGGTGGTCAGCTCCTCGGGGGAACGGCGGTTGCGATAGAGGGTCGCATTCCCTTGGCGGAATGTGCTCCCCTGGGCCGTCACCAATTCGCGAACGAACTGGTCATAGGGCATGTTCCGGCGGAAGGCCTGGCGAATCCATTGGTCGTAATTGAGGGTCGCCTTGATCCCGACGTGATACGGATTCGGCCGCAGCAGGTCGGCCCATTTCGAGGCCCAATGCTCGGCGTATTCGGGGTCGGCGAGCAGGTCGTCGATGCGTCGAGCCCGTCTGTCGGGTCGCTCGTCGGCAAGATAACTCCGCACTTCGTCTGCGGTCGGGCCGCGACCGAGGATGTCGAGATAGAGCCGCCGGAGAACGGTCGTTTCGGGAGCGGGGTCGCTGGGGGCGATGCCGAGCTTCGCGAGCCGTCGCCAGACGTGGCCGTCGATGTAGGTCGGTTCGGGGAGCCCGGCATACGTTTCGGGCGGGGCGGGATCGGGATGGGGCACGAGCGCCGAACAGACGGTGATCAGCCCCTGAAAGCGGGCCATGATCGCGGCGTCACCGAGGATCGCTCCCGCCGTGATGCGGCCATGCTCGTCGACCGCCGCGATCGGCGCGTCGCTCGATTGGTAGGCGGCCCACTGCGTGACGTCCTTGGTCGAGCCGTCGCTGTAGGTCGCGACGACCCGTAGTTGATGACTCGTCTCGCGGCGGAGGATGACCTCTTGGGGTTCAACGGCGAGTTGCGTGACTTTCGGGACGTCGGGAATCCGTCGCGGCGCGCCGGCGTCGACCCACTGTTCGAGTAACCGATACGCAGGGGTCCCATTCGCGATCCGCAGCCCCCCGCCATGGGGCAAGCCGCCGCTCGGTTTCTGCAGCAGCAAACTGACGCCGGGGACGGCGGCGAACGTGCGTCGGCCGCGGGCCTCTTTGGTCAAGGCGTCGTGATCGAAGTCGGAATCGAAGCCCAGGAGCGAGAGTTGAAACCCGTTCTGCCCGCGCTGCTTGCCGTGACACGCCCCGGCGTTGCATGAGAACTTGGTGAGAACCGGCTGGATGTCCTGCTCGAAATCGATCGGCAGGGGATTCGCCACGCCGGTGACGCGGATCGGGATCGTCTGCTCGAGATCGCGGATCCGCACGACCAGCGAGGTTTCCCCATCGGCAACAGCCGTGATGAAGCGGCGCTCGTCGATGGAAACGGGACCGCTGGGGCCCGCGAATGTCAACTCGGCCTCGCGGGTCAGGTCGACATGTCGCCCGGCTTCGATGGTCGAGATCACCAGTTGGACGCCGGCCCCCGCGCGGGTGAGTTCGATGCTGGCGGGCCGACAGAGAATCGCCGCGGCGCAGTCGTTCCCCGCATCGATCACCCCGATGGTGATCGCCAGGAGCACCCACACATGGCGGCGACCCTGCGTCACGATGCGTTTGTCTCCCGGGATCACCGCGATCCGTCGTTGGTCATGGTCGGGTTTACGATTGCACGCGGTCGGGGCGGGTGCCCCGACCTAAGTCCGTCACGAGGCGCGTGCAACAAATGTCGGTTTGATGTGAGCGTTGTGTGGTGATGTGCCGTGCCATCACGACCATTCGCGGATCAGTTTCCCTTCGACCAACCGCACCGGACGGCCATCGGGGGCGTAAACGTGGAGGTCGGTCGGCAGGCCGAGCTTGTGATAGACCGTCGTCATGACGTCTTCCGACAGGTACTCGTCCCGAATCGCGAAGCCCCCTTCGGCGTCGGTCGCGCCGATCACGCTGCCGCCGGGAACCCCCGCCCCGGCCATGATCACGAACCCCGCCGAGGCCCAATGATCGCGACCACTGGCCGAGTTGACTTGCGGGGTCCGGCCGAAATCGGTCAGCCAAACGACCAGCGTGGTCTCCAGCAGGCCGCGGTCTTCGAGGTCGGTGAGGAGTTGCGGTAGGGCCTGGTCGACTGCGGGAACCTTGGAATCTTTCAGGTATTTGAAGTTGTTCGTGTGGGAGTCCCACCCACCGTCGGTCAATGTGACGAATCGCACACCCGATTCGATCAACCGCCGGGCGAGGAGACAGCTTTGTCCGAAGACGGTGCGGCCGTAGGCGTCGCGAAGCTTCGGGTCCTCCGAATCAATCTGGAAGGCTTTCCGCGTCTCGGGGGAAGTGATCATGTTGAACGCGGTCTGGTAATGCTCGTCGATCGCCTCGAACGAGCGGGGCTGCACGCTGCTGGGGCGTTGGAGCCCGTCGACGCTGCCGAGCATCCGCTGCCGCCGGCCGACCCGGTCCTGCGACATGCCGTGGGGCGGGGTGATGTCGCGGACGGTGAAGGGGGTGGCGTTGGGGTTGCTGGTGACGCCGAACGGAGCGTGCTCGAGCCCGAGAATGCCGGGCATCCCGCCGCCGAAGCGGGCGTCGAGGGCGTTGCCGAGTTGAATGTACGGGGGCATCGCGGTCTTGAAGCCGAACTGATGGCTGATGACCGAGCCGACCGTGGGGTAATGAATGGCGGCGTTGAAGGGGCGACCGGAGAGGACGTACTGGTCGGCGATGCTGTGACTGCCGTTCTTTGGATTCCAACTCCGCAGCAGACCGAACCGATGGGCCTCTTTCGCCATGTTCGGGACGATTTCGGCGAATTGCACGCCGGGGATCGCGGTGCTGATGGCTCCGAATTCCCCCTTCACGCTGACGGGGGCTTCCGGTTTGGGGTCGAACGTATCGTGATGGCTGGTGCCCCCTTGCGTCCAAATCGTGATGCAGTTGATCGCGCTCGAGGAAGCGGGCTTGGCGGTCTCGGAGGCGCGGGCCTTCGCCGAGAGGAATTGCGGGAGGCTCAGCCCCAAGCCGCCCAAAGTCCCGATCTGGAGGAGATGACGGCGGGTCATCCCTTCACAATGCCTGAAAGCACGTGGGAGAGAATTCCACATGAGGAAGGCTCCGGGCGGGGCGGGCAAGGGCGGCGGGCAGGTGGGGAGAGTCGGCACCGCTTCGTTAGGACTGAAGGCGGGACCGACTCGGCGTGATCGCGTACGCGACGACACATATGAAGTCTAGTACATGCGATATCGACGAAGCAAGGGTCGCTGACGCGAACAAATTCGGGAGGGCCGATTGTGAGGAGGGATGGACGTGGCTGTATGTCCACTGGGGCGAAACGTCCGTGGTCCGTGGCAAAGGAACCGCCCGCACATTTGCCACGGACGACTGACCACGGACTACGGACGACTGACTACGGACCAATTCGTCCTAGTGCTGCTTCGCACTTGTCTGCGACGTCTTGACGTCGGCCCGTTCAACGAACGGGATGACGGGGGCCTTGGCGTCGGGTCGGCGGGCGAGCAGTTCCGTCAGGGAGAACTCTTGATAAGGCTGATCGGCGGCGGGCTTCTTGTCGGCGGTGGCATGGGCGACCCACAGGCGCTGCGACTTCGGGGCAAACAGGACGTTGTGCAGGTTTGACTTCATCGAGACCGGCCGCGCCATCAGTTGCAAAGCTTCCTCCGGCGTGAACTTACCATGCCCCGCCTGGGCGCGATCAACCAGATGGTGATAACGGTCGCCCGCCGAGAGGAGGACGCAGTCGGGGACCGCGCGGGGGAGCAGCGTGTGGCTTTTCCCCGGATAGATCACGTCGAAGACATCCCACGAGGCTTCCATGCCGACCGCTTCCCGCGTCTCTCCGTCGGCGATCACATAGAAGTACTGACAGGTGCGGGGCCCATCGCGGAAGGTGGCGATCGCCTCGTCGAGCGATTTCGACGTTTCGAGGGCCTCCCGCACGAGGAGCGCCATCGGCCGGCCTTCCCAGTGACCCAAGCCGCCGCCCCCCATTTCGCCGACCGAAATCTGCGCGGCGTTCATCCCCGTCACCGAGCCGATGAACCCGGCGTAGCTGACGTTGACCCAGGGGACGCGGCCTTCCGGTTCGCAGACGATTAGGACCGCGTGATTCTGCAGACCCCAGTCGATGGCGTAGTCGAGGACCCGGCCGTGCAGGATTTCCCCGTCCTTCGTGGCGGTATGGGCCAGCGCGAAGCCGCTGCAATGGAACATTTCCGGGATGAAGTTGGCGGCCCGGACATCGATGAAGTCGGTCCCGGACCCCGCGGCGACCCCTTCGAGTTCGTCGAAGTAGCGTTGGTCGACATACGGGGCCTGGATCTTGAGGATCATCTCGATCCCGGCGCGCGGCGTGACCCGCAGGGGCCCGACTTCGACGATCGTGTGCTTCTCGGCGTTCTCGACGAGGAGCGTGTGCATATTCTGACGGACCCGTTCCCCCAGCAGCGCGCCATGCTGATACCCCATTTCATACGGGGTCCCCTTCAGATGAACGACCAGCGCGCCGTTCACTTCCTCCAGCCACCCTTGTCCGCACCGGGCGATCGTCTGCGCGTCGAGATTGGACGTGCCCGGACCGGCAAAAGCCAGGCCGAAGAAGACCATGAGACAACCCAGCCGGGTCTGCCATGTGCGCGACATGAAGGGAACTCCGAAGATCGAGGAGACGGGATGGGTGCTGCAGGCGGATCGTCCGGCCTGTGGAGTACGTCTGGATCGACTGATGACATCAGCATACGCCGCCGGGCCGAAGCTGCAACGGCCAGTCATGATCCGGGGCGTTACCTCTCAGGAGCGCTCCAGGTTTCGCATGTTCCCGGAATTTCTCTTGGTGAGCCGCGTAACCCAATCAGCCGGTTTGGAGGAAATCGGGATGGTTCGTGGTCTGTCCCAAGCCGCCGGAGTTGGTTTTGATGTCGAAGACGATTTGATGTCGGCCCGCGAGTCGCCAACGGTTGAGATGGGGCCCGCCGCCGAGGAGCAGCCAGACCGAGAGTCCCAGTCCCCCGGGGGCGATCAGGAAAACCGACCAGAACGGGAGCTGGACGAAGAAGAACGGTACGCGGTTCAAACCAGGGTTCTGCTGCGCGAGGGCCAGCAGTCCGAGCAAACTCGACAGGATCATGATCACCAGGACCCCCAAGGGGGCGAGAAAAATGTCGTCATAGCGGCGTTGCCACCACGTCCACGTCGTGAAGCGGGCCAGAAACGAGATCGGTGGGTTGTACCCTTGCGTGTATTTCGCGAGCCGAATGAGGCCGGGGATGTAGCAGGCGATGCCGAGCTGCAGCATCATCGCCATGAAGCGTAATTCGTTGGACAGGACGACGAGCAAGGCCGTATACGCCGCCGTGCACAACAGGCTGACGCCGACGACGTCGATCGGTTCGATCTGCGACTTCAAGGCGTCCTCGCGCGGGGCGAGTTGATCGAACGGCCAACCGAGCCGCTTCTCGTTGCGTTGCGTGGTCGTCTTGGCAAGATTCCACGATTCGGGATCGGGGAGGTTGGTCCACGGGTAAGCCCGCAGCGACCCACGCAACGCGGGGACCGTGAGCAACAGTCCGCCGAACGCCACGCAGAGCGCGGTCGCCGGTTCACGGCTGGTGGCGAGGACGCCGCACAGCGACAAGCCCAGCACATAAGCCCACACTTTTTGCCCGGTCATCCAGACGGTGGTCGCCATGATGAGGAGGTAGCTGACGAGGAACGCCAGCGGCAAGTAGAGGACGCGGGGGTCGTAGATCCGCGCGAGTCCCATCGACGCGGCGATCACCACCACGTCCTGCGGAGTCAGATGGACGGGGCCCATCGGGAGGGGGCGGCTGGGTGTCCAAGGGGTCCCCTTCAGCCAGTCGAAATACGACGGGACGTTCGCGGGATGAAACGTCGCGACGCGATAGGTCCCGAAGCCGAGACAGGCGATGAACTGCCAAACCAAGCGGAGATTGGCGAAGACGTCGTGATCGACCCCGCCCGCGAAGAAGCCGATGCCGAGGGCCAAGCCTTCGAGGACCAGCGCCCCCGCGACGGCTCCGATGACCGCCTCGTCACCGGGGAGAATCTGACGCATCCACGACAGAAACCACCGGGTCAGTTTCACGGCCGCGCTCCGCCGAAGTAGCGGGCCAGGTTGTCGAGCGTTCTGGGGTGAATCAGCCGGGCCATCACCTCGTCGAGTCCCCCGCCGCATTGGGCCTGCCGCCGCAATCCGGCGGGGGTGTCATACGCCAGGATCTCGCCGTTCTGAATGATCGCGATCCGGTCGGCGAGTTCGTCGAGGAGCTCGGGCACGGGGGTGGTCATCACGACCGTCGCCTCGTCGTGCTGGACGAGCTTCCGCAGGATGTACTTCAGGGCGAGGATGCCCGACGGATCGAGCCCGCCGGAAAAGGGCTCGTCGAGCAGCAGGACCGGGACGGCGGTGACGAGGGCCCCCGCGATGCTGATTTTCTTCTGCTGACCCTGCGAGTAGCTCCGAATCGGCCATTCCCCTTCGCGATGGAGCTCGAAGACGTCGAGCAGCCGCTCGACGTGGTCCATCAGGAGGTCTTCCGGTCGCTGATAGAGTCGTCCGACCGCCATCAGGAATTCGCGACCGGTCCGGTTCTTGGGGAGCCACGGGCGATCGGGGAGGTAGACCGTCTGCCGGCGGATCGTGAGTTCGGCTTCGGGGGTCGATTTGCGCTCGAGGCCTTGAATCAACACGCGGCCATGCTGCGGGCTGAGAGTACCAGCCATGACGCCCAGCAACGTCGACTTCCCCATCCCGTTGGGGCCGACGAGGGCGACGAGTTCGCCGGTATTGACCTGGAGGCTGACGTTTTTCAGGACCGGCCGCACCCCGTAATGCTGCGTCACCTGGTCGACTTCGATCATCGGACAGGGGACTCCGCGACGGCGGGCGACGAGATCACAACGACTCAACGAGACATACCACTGGCGGAGCCAGTGGCACACGGACAAACACCGGCAATACCACCATCACACGGACTCTGCGTCGCCGGGCTGCGAGAGGTCAACGGCCTGGCTCGTCGAACGGATCACTTGCGGCCGCGGATGGCGGCGAGCGATTCCTCGACCTGCCGGCGGGCGATGCGGGTTTCCTCGATCACCTGCACGAAACGCTCGGGGAACGGCACGCCGCGCAGCAGCATCAGCGTTTCCCCCGCGGCTCCACTCAAACGGACGTCTCCCGTGCGGAAGAAGCTGAGCCGTGAATCGGGATCGATCGAGATCCGTTCGATGCTTGCGAGCGGGGTTTCTTCGAGCAGCCGAATGCCAAGGACCGGCAACCGCTTGACGTTCCGGTTGGTGACGACGTACTTCGAGCCCCCCACTTTGAGCAGCAGATAGGCCAGCAGCGCGAGCGGCCACGTCAGCGGGATGAACAAGAGGTACGACAGCCGGACTTGCCCGTAACCGGGGAGCGACTCGTAGAGGCCGTTGAGGAATTGGCCGACCCAGGTGACGGCGATCGAGGGGTAAAGCTCCTCGATGACGTTCTCGTAGTTCGAACTGACCCCCGCGACCGCCTGCGGCTTCTTGGTAAGCATCGACCCCGACCCCTCGAAGAACGGCAAGAACGCCCGAAGCATGCGTAATCCACGCATCGACATGAGCCCGCAGGTTAGCAAACGATGGCGACGATTGCGAGGAGCGGGGGGACGTCAGTCCCCCCGGTGATGGGATCCATCGCAACGAACAATCATGCACCGGGGGGACTGACGTCCCCCCGCTCTCGTAAAGTCATACTGCCGTGTTCATCGGCGGCCTTTCGCTTTCGTCATGAATCGGGCATCCTTGATCCGTCGGGCGGCGCTCGACTCCGCCCATTCCCTTCTCTGGCGCATCGAGGAAGGAGCTTCGCGGATGAACTGGCTATCACGTCTGCTCGGTCTCTGGACGGTCGTGGGCTGTCTGGCGGGTTCGGTCTCCGCCGGCGAGGCGGAGCTCGCGATCCCCGATCTCCATCAGGGGAGTTTCACCCTCTTCGGGCAGACGATCAGCGCCTGGAATCTCCTCTTCTGCGGGGCGATCGTCATCACGGGGACGCTGGGCATCAGCCTGTATCTCCGGTCGCAGGTCGCGCGGCTGCCGGCGCATGAGTCGATGCTGAAGGTCGCCGAGATCATCTTCACGACCTGCAAGACCTATCTGCTGCAACAAGGGCGGTTCCTGCTGCTGCTGTTCGCGCTGATCGCGGTCGCGATGTCGTACTACTTCATCGTGCTGCAAGGCGAAACCTGGAAGACATTGGGCCTGGTGCTGCTGTTTTCGCTGGTGGGGATCGGCGGCTCGTTCTGGGTCGCGTGGTACGGCATCCGCGTCAACACGTATGCCAACGCCCGGACCGCCTTCGCCGCATTACGCGGTCGGCCGTGGGATGTCGTCAACATTCCCCTGATGGCGGGCATGTCGATCGGCCTGTTCCTGATCTCCCTCGAACTGATCATGATGGTCGTGATTCTGCTGTTCGTGCCACGCGAAATCGTCGGCTACTGCTTCCTCGGGTTCGCGATCGGGGAGTCGCTGGGGGCTTCGGCATTACGGATCGCGGGGGGGATCTTCACCAAGATCGCCGACATCGGCTCGGACCTGATGAAGATCGTCTTCAAGGTGAAGGAGGACGACCCGCGAAATCCCGGCGTGATCGCCGACTGCACCGGCGACAACGCGGGAGATTCGGTCGGACCGACCGCCGACGGCTTCGAGACCTACGGCGTGACCGGCGTCGCCCTCATCTCGTTCATTACCCTCGCGACGGCCAACATCGACATCCAGGTGAAACTGATCGTCTGGCTGTTCGCGATGCGGTTCTTGATGGACTTCATGTCGGGGGTGTCGTACTTCATCAATCAGGCGATTTCCCGGCGGAAATACGCGGGCCTGACCGAGTTCGACTTCGAGCAGCCCCTCACGCGGCTGATCTGGATCGCGTCGATCCTGTGCATCAGCACGTCGTTCGGGATGAGCTGGATGCTGATCGGCGACCTGAGCATTCCCGACGCGACCGGCGCGCCGCTGGCGATGCCGAACCTGTGGTGGCAGCTCGCGCTGATCATCAGTTGCGGCACGCTCGCGGCGGTGTTGATTCCCGAATTCACGAAGGCGTTCACGAGCTCCCATTCGAAGCATGTCCAGGAGATCGTGATCGCGTCGCGGGAGGGGGGGGCGTCGCTGACGATTTTGTCGGGACTGGTCGCGGGGAACTTCAGCGCCTTCTGGAAAGGGATGCTGATCACCGGGCTGATGGCGGGGGCGTATTTCGTCAGTTTGCAGGGGCTTGAGCAGGTGATGGGGCCGCATGCCTCGATCTTCGCGTTCGGCCTCGTCGCGTTCGGCTTTTTGTGCATGGGCCCGGTCAACATCGCCGTCGACAGTTACGGCCCGGTGACCGACAACGCCCAGTCGGTCTTTGAACTCGCCCAGACGGAACACATCCCCAACATCGGTCGCGAGATCGAAGACAGCTTCGGCTTCACGCCCGACTTCGAGCGCGGCAAGCATTACCTCGAAGCGAACGACTCGGCGGGGAATACGTTCAAGGCGACGGCGAAACCGGTCCTCATCGGGACCGCGGTCGTCGGCGCAACGACGATGATCTTCTCGATCATCCTGCTGCTGGAAAAGGCGGGGATGCTCCGGCTCAACTTGACCGACGCCCCCGTGCTGCTCGGCTTCATGTGCGGCGGCTCGGTGATTTACTGGTTCTGCGGCGCGTCGATTCAGGCGGTGACGACCGGCGCGTATCGCGCGGTCGAATTCATCAAACAGAACATGAACCTCGATAAGAGCGAGGCCGACATCGAGGACTCGAAGACCGTCGTCCGGATTTGCACCGAGTACGCCCAAGCCGGCATGTGGAACATCTTCATCGCGCTGATGACGATCACGCTGGCGTTCGCCTTCTTCGACCCGAATTTCTTCGTGGCGTACCTGGTGTCGATCGCGGTCTTCGGGCTGTTCCAGGCGATCTTCATGGCGAACGCCGGGGGGGCCTGGGACAACGCGAAGAAACTCGTCGAGGTCGACCTGAAGGAGAAGAACACGCCGTTGCACGCGGCGACCGTGGTGGGGGACACCGTGGGCGATCCGTTCAAGGACACGACGTCGGTCGCGCTCAACCCGATCATCAAATTCTCGACGCTGTTCGGGCTGCTCGCGGTCGAGATCGCGGTGAAGATCAAGGAGGCGGCCCACGCGGGAAAGGGGACCGACTACACCGCCGTGGTCGGCGTGGTGATGCTGGCGATCGCCCTGGTCTTTATCGCCCGGTCGTTCTACGGCATGCGGATCCCGCGGCAAGCGGCGAAAGCCTGACCAGTCAGCGCGGCGTGATGGCATGCGCCGCGGCCTGCGACACTCGTGGTTCGTGCTGCATGATCGTAGGATGCCGCGACGTTCGTCGACCGGATCAATCCTTGAGGAACCCCAGGTGATGACTCGTCAACTTGCGTGCCGGACCGGCTGGTGGCTGACCGTATTTGTGTTGGCCGCGGGGGTGGCCCGCGTCGATGCCGAAGACTGGGGCCGGTTCCGCGGGCCGACCGGACAGGGGCTTTCGGCGGAGCGGGACCTGCCGACGGAATGGACGACCGAGCGGCAGGTCGTCTGGAAGACGCCGATCGAGGGGGCGGGCTGGTCGTCGCCGATCGTCTGGGGCGAACGGGTCTATGTCACCTCGGCGGTGGGTGATGGTTCGGCGTGTCATCTGATCGCCTTGGATCGCGACACGGGGCGCGTCGTTTGGAACCGACAGGTCGCCACGCAGGAGCTCAAGCGGAAGGAGGGCAAGAACTCGTTCGCGACGCCGACCCCCTGCACCGACGGCGAACGGATCTACGCCTGCTTCGCCGATGGCACCATGGTCGCGGTCAATCTCGCGGGCGAGACCGTCTGGACCAACCAGGAGTTTCCGTTCTACAGCAAACACGGACTCGGGGAATCGCCGATCGTCCATCAGGATCTGGTCATCATGCCGTTCGACGGCAGCAGTCCGGGCCCGGACATCGAAGTCGGCTGGAAGAAGCCGTGGGATCGGGCGATCGTGGTGGCGTTCGACGCCGCGACGGGGAAGGTTCGTTGGAAGACCGGGCGGGGAATGTCGCGGGTCTCCCACATGACGCCGCTGGTGCTCGACGTCGATGGCCGCGCGCAGCTCATCAGTCCCGCCGGTGATCGTGTCCAAGGCTTCGATCCCCTCAGCGGCGATTTGCTGTGGTCGGCTTATTCCCAGGGGGAAGGGGTCACCCCTTCTCCCGCCGCCGGGGATGGCTTGCTCTTCACGTCGTCGGGCTTCGAGAAACCGACGATCCGCGCGGTCCGGCTGGGCGATGCGACGGGGGACGTGACGGCGTCGCACATCGTGTGGGAGCAGCAGAAAGGGACACCGACGCAGGCTTCCCTCATTTACGTCGCCCCCTACCTCTACGCGGTGACCGACAACGGCGTCCTCTCCTGCTATCAAGGGACCACGGGGGAATTGGTCTGGCAGGATCGGCTGGGCGGGAAGTTCTCGGCATCGCCGGTGTACGCCGCCGGTCGGCTGTACTTCCTTTCGGAGGAAGGAACGACGTTCGTCGTGGCGACCGGGTCGGAGTTCCGCTTGCTGGCGCAGAACCCGCTGGGCGAAGTC
>CAYRVS010000070.1:22601-23676 GCA_964427725.1 uncultured Planctomycetaceae bacterium
ATCGCAGGTGTATGCGATTGGCGAGTGAATTGTGATTGATGATGCCCAGGGAAGGCCTTCCCTGGGCATCCGGAGCAAATAGTTCACAACAAATGCCGCGCCTTGATGTCGAGATACCGGCTGATGAGTCGGCTCGACAGTTCTTCCGGCAGGCAATCAATCGTGAAGAGCCCCGCCTGCTGTAGCGCGCGGAGTTGTTCCGCTTGGGCCAGTTGCAGCTCCGCCGCCGCGCCGAGTTGAAACGCCTCCAGGTCCGTTTTCGGCGTCGCGTCGATCCGCTCCTGCAACGGCACGTTCCGCAGAAAGGCGGCGACGACCAAATGGGGCGAACGGAGCCGCCGCGCCGAGACCGCCAACGACCGCAAATGGAGCTCATCCATGGCGTGCGTCAGCCACAGCACCAACGACCGTTTGCGATGTCGTTTCCGCAATTCGTTCGCAATCAACTCTTCGTCGGAGGCGTCGTACCGCGGTTCGAGATCATAGACCTGGGCGATCAACCGTTCGACGCCTCCTCGGCCGCGCACCGGCGCGACCCAGCGGCGGATCGTCCGATCACCCGCCAACAATCCGACCGTGTCCCCCTGCCGCAAGGCGACGTATGCCAGCAGCATCGCCGCGTTGAGCGCCCGATCGAAATGCGTCACCCCTTGATGTTCGTGACACATCGCGCGGCCGGAATCGAGGACGATCAAAAGGTTCTGGTTCCGCTCGACGACGTACTCGCGGCTGATCAGCGCCTGATGCCTGGCGGTCGCCTTCCAGTCGATGTTGCGGTACTCGTCTTCGCGGCGGTACTCGCGCAGCCGGTCGAAGTCGGACCCTCGGCCGCGCAGCCGCGAGAGTCGGACCCCCGCTTCCGCCAGCCGATTCTGCCGCGCGAGGAGTTCGATCTGCCGCACCGATTGAATGTCGGGATAGATCTTCACGGGGTGCGGCTGCGGTCGTTCACTTTGCAGCCACCACAAGCCAAACCGGCTGCGGCGACGCAGAAACAACGTGCCGAATGCGTTGACGCCCCGGCGATGGGGCTCGACGAAGTAGGTCACGCCGACGCCGCGGCGCGGCGGAAGAT
>CAYRVS010000071.1:0-23651 GCA_964427725.1 uncultured Planctomycetaceae bacterium
CTTGAAAGGTGTTCCTCGGGTCTCGTGGGGTCGCGCGCGACGCCACCGTCTGCGGGAGGCGTGAAGGGGCCGGTACAGATCTCGCCGAAGGACGAAGGCCATACCCGGGCGGTCCTGGGACATGACGTCGTGATCGGTCCGTTTTGCCTCGTCGGTCCCGATGTCGTCCTGGGGGACGGCTGCCGCCTCGACAGCCATGTCTCGCTCACCGGACACACGCTCATCGGGGCGCGGAACCGCTTCTGGCCGGGCGCGGTGATTGGCGCCGAACCGCAGGATGTCGCCTACAAGGACGGACCGAACCGGACTGAAATCGGGGACGACAACATCTTCCGCGAGGGGGTCACCGTCAATCGCGGGGCCGACAAGGAAGATGGCGTCACCCGGATCGGGCACCGCAACTTCCTGATGGCGAACGCCCACGTCGCCCATAACTGCCGCGTGTTCGACCACGCGATTCTGTGCAACGGCGTGCTCCTCGGCGGACACGTTCACGTGCACGATTACGCGATCGTCTCGGGCAACTCGGTCGTCCATCATTTCGCGTCGGTGGGCGAATCGGCCTTCATTTCCGGCGGCTGCCGCGTCCCGCAAGACGTCCCCCCGTTCATGCTCGCCTCCGGCAGCGACAACCCGGAAGTCGTCACGGTCAACCTCGTCGGCATGCGACGGCGGGGGATCCCCGAAGGGACAATTCAAGGAATTCGGCTGGCCTATAAGCAGCTCTATCGCGAACACCAATCGATCCAGCGCGTCCGTGACGCCCTGCTGACGATGTATCATGGCGCGCTGCCGGACGAGTTGGTCACGCTGGTCGAGTTCGTCGAGCGCTCCGCCTTGGGCAAACATGGTCGCGCCCGGGAAGCGTTGCGTCACACACCCACCAACGGCCCGGTCCCCAATCCGGCCCCGCAAGAGAGGCAAGCGGCATGAACGAGATTCGAGTCGGAGTGGTCGGCGTGGGGGCCTTGGGCCGCCATCACGCCCGCATCTTGAGCGAACTCCCCGGCGTCCGTCTGGTGGGAGTCGCCGACGCGCACGCCGAGCGCGGCCGTGATATCGCCGCGAAGCACGGGACGCGGTGGGTCGCCGATCATCGGGAACTGCTGTCGGAGGTCGACGCGGTCTCGGTGGTGGTGCCGACGGTCGCCCATCTCGCCGTCGCGGCCGATTTCCTCCGAGCGAAGATCCCGGTGATGCTCGAGAAGCCGCTCGCCGACTCGGTCGCCGCGGGGCAAACGCTGGTCGACTTGGCCGATCAGCACGGGACGCTGCTGCAGGTGGGGCATATCGAACGGTTCAACCCGGCGTGGCAGGCCGCCGCCCCGTGGTGCGCCGCGCCGCGGTACATTCGGACCGAACGTTGCAGCAACTTCACGTTCCGCTCGACCGACATCGGCGTCGTCCTCGACCTGATGATTCATGATCTCGATCTGGTCTTGTCGTTGGTCCGTTCGCCGATCGCGTCGGTCGAGGCGTTCGGCATCGGCGTGATGGGGACCCACGAAGACGCCGTCCAGGCCCGGCTGCGGTTCGAGAACGGCACCCTCGCCGATCTTACCGCGAGCCGCATCCACCCGACCGTGGCGCGCACCGTGACGGCGTGGTCGCGGTTCGGCTGCATCACCACCGATTTGCAGCAGCGCAAGGTCACGCGCTACACCCCTTCGCCGGCGCTCCTCTTCGGCGAATCCCCAATCGCTCAATCTCAGCGTCCGGGCGCGAACCTGGAGGAACTGAAGGCGAGCGTCTTCGGGGAACTGCTCGAAGTCCATGAGCTTGAGGTTCCCGCGGGAGACGCCCTCACCGCCGAGTTGCGTTCGTTCCTGGAGGCGGTGCGACTCGGCCGACCGCCGGTGGTCGATGGGCATCAGGCCCTGGCGGCCATGTGGGCCGCCCAACGGGTCCTCGAAAGTGTCGCCGATCACGGCTGGCACGACCGCCCGGCCGCCACCGCCGCCGTCCCCTCGATCCACGATCATGCCATGCAGCGTCCACGCGGCCGCGCGGCGTGAGGAAGTGCCACGCACGATCCTCGAACACCCAAGTTCCGCACGGTGTGGCTCGACGCACGATCCGCGATACGGGCTGTGATGCGCCAAGACGCCTCTGATGTTTGGGATCGGATCGCTCGTGCCCCGCTATTCCAATAAACTCCTGCGGAGCACCGCTTGCGCCTGATCAAAATACGGCTGCCACGTAATCTCCGGGCGGCCGTCACGCAGGCAGTCGCGGACTTTTTGCAGCGTGTTGCGGGCCATGTGCGGGCAGCGGTTGCAGGCGCACGTTTCGCCGGTCGAAGTCATGATCCCCGGGACCGGCAGGTAGGTGTGCTGGGGTGCCGTCTTTTGCAGCGGGTGAATCATGTTCGCCTCGGTGGCGACCAGGAACGTCGTCGGGGTGGCGACCGAAGCGACGTGCTTCCGCATCTTCTCGGTCCCTCCGATGACGTCGGCGTGTTCCAGCACGTTCGCCGGGCACTCGGGATGGGCGAGGACCACCGACCCGGGATGATTCCGCTTCGCCCGGAGCAGATCCTGAATGCTGAAGACTTCGTGGACCATGCAGGAACCGGGCCACAGGATCATCGGTCGACCGGTCACCGAACTGAGGAACCGTCCCAAATGCTGATCGGGGACGAACAGGATCTCCTTGTCGGCGGGGACGCGGTCGATGATTTCGCGGGCGTTGCCGCTGGTGACGATCCAATCACACAACGCCTTCACGGCCGCCGACGTGTTGATGTAGGCGACCGTCTGAAAATCGCGGCCTTCGGCCCGCAGCTTCGCCTGGAACTTGGCGAGCGCGCCGGCGGGACAGCTCTCGGCGAGCGAGCAGCCGGCCTCGAGGTCGGGCATCAGAACCCGCTTTTCGGGGCTGAGGATCTTTGCCGATTCCCCCATGAAGTGGACGCCGCAGAAGACGATCGTCGGCGAGGTGACGCGGGTGGCGTCGCGGGCCAGCTTGAGGCTGTCGCCGGTGAAATCGGCGATCTCCTGCAAGTCGCCATCCACGTAGAAGTGAGCGAGGATCGTCGCCTGTTGCTCGACTTTCAGGCGGTCGATCTCCTCCATCAGATCAAGGGGATCTTCCTCGACCACGGGGGGGCTGAACGGGGAGAGGACCGGCAATGACATCGCGAAGACCTTGGTGAGCATGTCCGACGCCGCTGGATGACCGCGTCGCCTTTCCATTTTCGGGCGTGGCGGTGAGAATTCAATCAGGAATCGGCGGCATATCAGGATTCTCGTTCCAAACGGCGTTGCAGCGCCCCGTGATCGCTCTCTCAAACGCACCAAGGATCAACCCCATGGGCGCGCGGCACCTCTATCTGGCGAGTGGGTTCCTGGTCGCCCTTGCAGGCTGGTCGGCGGCGCAAGATGACGATGACGCCGAACTGCGGCCGGGGCTGGTCGCCACGCGGACCATGGACGGCCAGTCGCTCAGCGAGATTGTCGCCGAGCCGATCGGTTGGCCCTCGGACGACGGCGTCACGCGGTATCACTGGTCGGGCCGATTCCTGCTGCGGGACGAGGGGACGTTTCAATTCCATGCCCATCTGGCGGGCCGCGTGACGATTCGCCTGGGCGGCCGCGTGGTGCTGGAGGCCGAGTTAGCGGAACCCGGTTGGCTGAGTGGCCCGGAGACCGAGCTCGGGTTCGGCGAACTGCCGCTCGACATCACGGCGGAGGTCGGGGTGGTGACCACCCCCTTGCGGCTCTTCTGGTCCTCGAAGTCGTTCCCGCTCGAACCCATCCCATACCACGCCCTGTTCCATGCGAGTGGGGATTCCGTGATCGAACAGGCGACGCGCGGACGGCAACTCCTCGAAGCCTGGCAGTGTCGCCAATGTCACACGACGGAAGCGAACCCCGAACAGCGCAGCGGTCCCGCGTTGACCCAGCTCGGGCCAGAGACCTCAAGCACGTGGTTGATGGAGCGATTGACGCGGACCACGCCCGCGGCCCATTCCAGAATGCCGGCGTATGGGTTCACTCCCGAGGAGGCCGCCGCGATCGTCGCGCATCTCCAAGCCCACGCGACGCCGTTGACCCTTGCGGAACTCAAACGGAAGGACGACGAGAAGACGTTGAAGGCCGGGACCGAGTTGCTCAAGTCGGTCGGCTGCCTCGCCTGTCATACCTGGAACGGCTTGGGGCAAAGCCCGCTCTGGGGCGGCGGCTCGCTGGACGATGTCGCCCGTCGGCGTTCGCCCGCATGGATCGCCACCAAGCTTACCGAACCCCACGTGGTCCATCGGGCGAGTCGGATGCCGCAATTCGCGCTGACCGAGAATGAGCAAACGGCCCTTGTCAGCGTCCTTGCCCCCAAAGCCATCAATCCATTCGATGATTCACCGCTCCCCGCGACCAAGGCCCAACTCGAGCTGGGGGCGCGCTTGGTGCGCGAGGCGCGCTGCGCCGCCTGTCATGAATTGGCAGGATCGCAGGCAGCCTTCGCGCTCGTCCCACCGTTGTCGCCGGAGAGCGCGCTGAGACCGGAGAGTTGCATCGGCGGCGCGATCGATGCCGCCCGCCGACGGCCGCAGTTCGATCCCGCGGTGAACGAAGCGATCACCGCGGCGCTGAGCTCGCGGTTATCGATCGCCGCGGAGGATCGTCCCCTTGCCGCAGGGGCCGCGCTGTTGCATAGCCAAGGCTGCCTGAACTGTCACGGTCGGAACGGGTCGGCCGGATTGTCGGCGATCAGCGGGGCGATCGTGCGCAGCGAACCGAGTTGGGAAGGCCAGGCTCCGACGTTGCAACCCCCTTCGTTGACGGCGGTGGGGGATCGACTGGTCGACGCCGCCCTCGAACACGGAGTCCAGGGAAAACTGCCCCGGCGACTCGATTGGCTGAAAGTCCGGATGCCGAAGTTCCGGCACACTCCCACAGAGACCGCGGCGCTGACGAGTCATCTGCGAGCGGCCGATCGTATTCCCGAGCGCGCCCCGGCCACGCAACCCTTCGGCGAAACCCCCTCGAACGATCCCGCGGTGCGCCTGGCGGGCCGGGAATTGACCGGCGGAAAAGGCTTCAGTTGCGTCGCCTGTCATGCGCTCAAGGATTACGTCCCGCCGAAAGTCGCCTTGGGAACGCGCGGGTCGGACCTCTATCAACTCGGGGAACGGATGCGGGCCCCGTACTTCTATCGTTGGACACGATCGCCACTACGAATGCTCCCCGGGGTCGAGATGCCGTCCTACCAGCGGCCCCATCCGACGTTTCTGGGGGGGGATCTCGATCGGCAGTTGACGGCGATCTGGGAGGCGCTGCACGACCCGCAGTTCACCGCGCCGACGAATCCCGCCGTCGTCGAGCAGCTATGGGGCCCCAGTGAAGATGGCCGACCACGGGTGCTGCGCGACGTCGTGACGCTTAAGCCCGCCGAGGGACCGATGACGACGGTCCCGCGCGGACTCGCCGTCGGGTTCGCGGAAGGTCACAGCGTATTGTTCGATCTGGCGAGCGGCGGTGTCCGCGCCTGGACTCTGGGAGACTTTGCACGACAGCGAACCCAGGGAAAAAGCTGGTTCTGGGATCTGGCGGGGGTTCCGCTCGTCGTCCCGTGGGAACCGCGGCCCGATTTCTATCTGTTCGACGAACGGACCCGCGAAGTCGTCTCGCCGGAGTCGGGGTGGAACGCACGCGCGGAAGTCCGCTGGATCCACATCGAAGCCAACGATTCGGTCCGCTTCCATTACGTGTTGACATGGACCCGGGACGATTCCGCCGCCACGCGCACCCTCGAGATCTACGAGCGCTGGAATGGTCGACCCGACGGATGGGCACGCGGCGTCGAAATCGAAGCCGCCCCCATCGGACATTCCGCGTGGTTCCGGGAACCCGAGGTGCGGCGACCGTTGGGAGCGACGCGGGTGACGCCGAGCGGCCATCGTTGGGGACGACCGGTGGACGGCGCCGAACTTGGGCTGTTGCTGGGCGCCCCGTCCTCCGGCGATGGTCCGGTATGGGTCCACTACACCACGGACTTGAAAGCGCCGCGCGAGTCGTTGCCGACCGCTGCGCCACTCCTCTCGAACCGCGATTCGGTGACGGTTCTGCCGGGGTTTGCGGGAGCACGGCTGCCGTTGCCGCGAAGTGTGATGCCGACCGCGATGGCCTTTACGAGGCGGGGGGAACTGGTCTGTACTTCGCTGAAAGGGCACGTCCACCTGATCGAGGACTCCGATCAAGACGGCCTTCCCGATCGGCCGGTCTTGCTCGCGGAAGGGCTCGCCGCGCCGTTCGGCCTCATTGACGGCGGGGACGGGCTGCTCGTGGCGCACAAACCCGAAGTCGTCCGGCTGAGCGCCCCGGACGACGAGCGGTATCACCGGCGGATGGAGGTCGTCGCCCAAGGCTGGGGCTACACCGACGACTATCACGATTGGACCAGCGGGATCGTGCAAGACGCCCAGGGCCGCTGTTACATCGGCTTGGGAAGCGATTATTCGCATAAGAATCGGCCGCCCTCCGAGAGTCGCTGGCGGGGTCAGATTCTGCGGTTCGACCGCCGCGGCGATATCGAACCCCTCGCGACCGGCCTGCGCTATCCCACGGGGTTGACCATGCTACCCGGCGACCGGCTCGTCGTGAGCGATCAGCAGGGGGTTCAGAACTGTTTCAATGAGTTGAACGTCATCGTGCCCGGCAAGCGGTACGGCGTCCCCGCAAAGCTTGATCCCCGCGACGATGGTCCGACCGAGCCGGCGGCGGTCCAGATTCCCCATCCTTGGACCCGCAGCGTCAACGGCCTCGCGACGTGGCCCGCGAACGGCCACCCCTTCGCCGGACAGGTGATCGGCGCCGAGTACAACGGCCGGTTCCTCATCCGCGCCAGTTTCGAGGAAATCGACGGCGTCATGCAGGGGGCGGTCTACCCGCTTCATCTCCCCGGCGAGACCAATGCTCCTCACGAACTTCTAGGCCCCATGTCGGTCGCCTTCGCCCCAAACGGCGACCTCTATGTCGGCAGCCTTCACGACAGCGGTTGGTTGGGAGGCCTCAACACCGGCGACATCGTCCGGTTCACACCCAATGGCGAACTACCCAACGGACTCCGTGAAGTTCGCGTCACGCCGCGCGGTTTCGTACTCGAATTTTTGCGGCCCCTCGACCCGGATGTCGCGAAGAACACGGAGCATTATCAGATTTCGGGGTTTACCCGGGTTTGGGAAGGGAACTACGCCACACCCGATTCGGGCAGGCATCGCGTCACGGTCGAACGGGTCGACGTGCGGCACGACGGCCGGACGATCGACCTGACGCTGGCGGGCCTCAAACCGGGACACGTGTACGACATCACGGTCACCGACCACGCGGCGACCCCGCTGTGGCCGACGACCGCCCATTACACGCTCCACCGACTCCCCCAGGAGTGACGTTCGCAGACACCAGCCTGTTCAGTCCGCATCCGGAAGCCGACCAGCCTCACTACCCGCCGCTCCACGGGACGTCTACGATCGTGGACGTTGAAAGGCGAGGATCACCTCCCCAACCAGGACCGCCCGCGCCCCTTAGCAGAGATTCCCGACCGCGATGCGACGGTTCGTCGACACCACCGAAAGGACGGCATGGGCCTGATCCGCTTCGCCGTCCCCGACGTCGATCGCTGGCACGACTGGCCCGAAGTCCATCGGGCCTATCTCAGCGGAGCCGACGGACGCATCTTTTCGACGCGGATCGAGGTCGCCGACGGCGTGGTCGGGGCCCGCCGTTCGACCTCGGAAAGCATTAAGTTCCATGTCGCCTGGCCCGTCGCGGGGTATGGTCGACCGGTGCTCCATACCGCGTCGCTCCCCGAACGCGAGCAACCGTATCTCTTGCCGGTGGAACTTGCGCGCGGCCAACTGGTGCAACTGCGTAACCAGGCCTCGAACTGGGAGCTCGCCGGAATGGCGCTCCCGGCGGAGTTCGCCCCCGCCTCGCAACAAGCCCATCGCGACTTCGGTCGCGCCGCCGCCGCGCAGGAGGAGCCGCTGGTCGCCGCCCGCCATGCCGAGAAGGCGTTGACGGCGATTTGCCGCGCCGCCGATCTGCTCTGTCAGGCCTTCACGCAACAGGCCCTCACGGGGCGGCAGCAACGCTATCCCAAGCTCCCGGCCGCGTTGGGCTGCGGCATCTCGCATGTCCCCGACGCCGAGCAAAGCGATCTCTTCCTCGCCGCGTTCAACGCCGTCAGCCTCCCGATCTCGTGGACGCAGGTCGAACAGGTCGAAGGGGACTACAACTGGGACCGGCTCGATGCCGCCGTCGCCTGGGCCGAGGAACATCGGCTGATGATCCGCGGCGGCCCGCTCATCGATCTCGGCCCCGGCGGCCTGCCTGAATGGCTGGCCCGTTGGGAACACGACATCTTCAACCTGCAAAGTTTCGTCTGTGACTTCGTCGAAACCGCGATGTTGCGGTACGCGGGCCGGATTCGCTTGTGGGATGTCGTCGCGCGGTTCAACACCGGGGGCGCGCTCACCCTGAACGAAGAGGTCCGGCTGAGTCTCGCCGCGCGCGTGCTCGAAGTCGCCCGGCAAGTCGACGAGGAGGCCCAGTTGATGCTGCGCGTCGATCAGCCGTGGGGCGAGTATCAGGCCCGGGGCCAGCATCGTTTGTCTCCGCTGCAACTGGTCGACGCCTTGATCCGCTCCGGCGTCGGGCTCGCCGGCGTGAATCTCGAAATCGCCGTCGGCTATCACCCGCGCGGCACGGCGTATCGCGGACTCCTGGAATACTCGCGGCTCATCGATTTGTGGAGCGCGCTCGGCGTGCCGCTCCATGTCACGCTCGCCAGTCCGTCCTCCGCCGCGGTCGACCCTCAGGCGCTGCCGGATCTGGAGATCGAACCTGCTTGTTGGCCGCGCGATTGCGACGAAAGCACGCAGGCCGCATGGCTCGAACGGGTCGTCCCCTTGCTGATGGCGAAGCCCGCCGTCGCGGGGGTGACTTGGTGTGCCTTCCGCGACGCCGACCCGCATGAGTTCCCGCAATCCGGCCTCCTGCAGCCCGACGGCCGGCCGAAACAGGCGATGGAACGCCTGATCGATTTCCGCCACCGCCTCGGCCGGTAAACGGTCCGCCGACGGCCCGGCACGGGTTGCCGGCCCATCTGCCCGATCCACGAACGATGAAGGTCCCTCGGATCGTGGTCGCGGATTGTCCGCAAGTTCGCCGGATCTGCGAATCTCATGGAGTCTGGTGACGAACCCCGAACGGCGATCGCGTCGTGGCTCGAGGCGGTATTGAGGGGCGGCTCCTTCGCGGCTTGGGCCGCGCATCAGGACTTTGCGCCGACCCTTTCGGCCGGCGCGGGCCGTGACGAAGCCGAGCGGTTAATGGTGACGTTCGTCATCGGGGCGAGTCTCCTGACCAAACGCTGATCGGTCTATGCCGGTGATGGGCGTCGGTCGTTGCCCGCACGGAAACGGCCGGGAACCCGTAGTCCGTCAGGGCGACTTCCGCCGACTTTTGCGGAGTGCGCTCGAGGACCGAGTACGTGTTCACAACCAGCGCGCGGCCAGAGTCGCAGCCACGATGACTCGCTCGTGATCAAGCGCCTCCTGGCATCACCGTGCGCCACCCCACCACCCTTGTCGCCGCACCGCCGCATTCGACCAATGATCAACCAAAATCGGCGACGTCGAGACGATCGCGCTGCCGGTCCGGCTCGGCCGTCCATGGCATCCGATACCGGAGTTTGTGCGATCGCAACAATCATGTGGTTTCATCCATACTCGGTTCCTCTCGCCATGGGCGGTCCGCTGCTCGGTCGGTAGACTGCGGGTGGTGGTCGAGGAAGGTGCGGTCGAAGGCCAAGAGGCCAAGGATCCTTCGCGTCCGATGGGCCGCCGTGAAGGTTCGCGATGTCGACCCGTGATGAACTCGCTCAGGCGTATTTCGATCAACTGCCGTTCGCGCCCTATCCCGTGCAGGAGGACGCGCTCCTCGCGTGGTTCAGCAGCGAGACCGGGGTGCTGGTCTGCGCGCCGACCGGGACCGGGAAGACGCTGATCGCCGAGGCGGCGGTTTATGAGGCATTGCACACCGGGCGGATCGTCTATTACACGACGCCCCTCATCGCCCTGACCGAGCAGAAGTTTCGCGAGCTGCAGGCGTCGGCGGTCCGGTGGGGGTTTCCGGCGGAGCGGGTCGGGCTGGTGACGGGAAACCGGAAAGAGAACCCCGACGCGACGGTGCTGGTCGTCGTCGCCGAGATTCTGCTCAATCGGCTGCTCCATACCGAAGCGTTCGATTTCGCGAACGTCGCCGCCGTGGTGATGGACGAGTTCCACAGCTTTTCCGATCCCGAGCGGGGGATCGTCTGGGAGTTCGCGCTCTCACTATTGCCGGCCCATGTGCGGTTGCTGCTGTTGTCGGCGACGATCGGCAACGCGGTCGATTTCATCTTATGGCTCGATCGTTGTCATGGTCGCCGGCTCGAATTGGTGCAGGGGACCGAGCGGAAGGTGCCCCTCAGTTTTCGGTGGGTGCCCGACAAACTGCTGACCGAACATCTCGAAGAGATGGCCGAGGGAGAGCCCGAGACCCGTCGGACGCCGGCGCTCGTCTTCTGTTTCAATCGCGACCAATGTTGGAATGTCGCGGAGGAACTGAAGGGGAAGCGGATGCTGGGCGAGGGACAGCAAGCCGCGCTGGGAGCCGAGATCGCCAAGCATGATTGGTCGCACGGCGTGGGACCAAAGCTCAAACAACTCCTCTTTCGCGGCGTGGGGGTCCATCACGCGGGGCTGTTGCCCAAGCACAAGCGCATCGTCGAGCACCTCTTTCAGCGGAAGCTGTTGTCGATCTGCGTCTGTACCGAGACGTTGGCGGCGGGGATCAATCTCCCCGCGCGGTCGGTGGTGCTGCCGTGTCTGCTCAAGGGGAAGCCCGGCGCGCAGAAGGTGATCGATCCGAGTTCGGCCCATCAGATGTTCGGCCGCGCGGGCCGGCCGCAGTTCGACAAGGAAGGCTTCGTCTACGCGCTGCCGCATGAGGACGACGTGCGGATTCTGCGGTGGAGGGAGAAGTACGACCAGATCCCGGAGGACACGAAGGATCCGCTGCTGATCAAGGCGAAGAAGGCCCTGAAGAAGAAGATGCCGACGCGGAGTCCCGAACGGCAGTATTGGGATCAGGCGCAGTTCGACAAGCTGCGGGCCGCGCCGCCGGGGAATTTGATGAGTCGCGGCCCCGTGCCGTGGCGGTTGCTGGCTTATCTGCTGCGACTCTCGCCCGATGTCGGTCGGTTACGCACCTTGCTGCGGAAACGGCTGATGGAACCCAAACAACTCGACCTCGCCGAAAAACATCTGGAAGGGATGCTGCGGACCTTGCACGACGGTGGGTTCGTCCGGTTGTTTCCCGAACCGCCCCCGCCACCCTCCGCGACCACGGAAGCGGCGACCTCGGCCGTGGTCGCCGAACCGGCCCCCGCGGCCCCTTCGTGGTTGTCGCAACAGTTGCAGGCGGCGCTCGATCAGAAGTGGGCCAAGGAAGGGGTCAAAGTCGAGAAACCGGCCGCCCCGTCGACGGTCTATCGCGCGGAACGGGCCGAGCCGACCGAGACGCTCGAGCAACTCCTGCTCTTCCGCAGCGTCAATCCGTTGTACGGGCTCTATCTGACGCGGCTGTTGGGAATCGCCGAACCCGCGGAACGCTGGCAGTTGTGGGAATCGGTGATGGAGTTCCCGCGGAACCTGATCAAGTTCGTCCGGGTCCCTATGCCCGATCGGATGCCCCCCGGTCCGCTGGCGACAACCTACATCGATCAGCAGATCATCGATCGCGGCATCCTGCCCGCCGGGGATCTGTATCCGCCGTTTGATCGGGACATCCCCTTCGAGGAACGGAAGTATCCGCCGCCGCTCGCCGACAAGGTGCGGCTGTTGTTCGAGTCGCTGCACCCCGAGGTCGAGTCGATCCCGATCACGCCGGTATGGATCGCGGGGGACCTGTTCGACTTCGGCGGGGATTTCTACAAGTACGTCGGCGGCCGCGACCTAGCCAAGCAGGAAGGGCTCGTCTTCCGACACCTGTTGCGATTGGCCTTGCTGCTGGGGGAATTCAGTCAGGTGACGCCTCCCGAACTCGACCCGCGGGCCTGGCGGGAAGAGCTCCGCGACTTGGCGCTACGGCTGACGGAGTCGTGCCGCGCGGTCGATCCGGCGAGCACCGATTCGATGATCGCCCATGCCGCCGACGTTGATCTGGTGGGACTGGATGTTCCGGTCGCGGCGCCGTTGTTGACGCCTGCGGCCGTCAGCGTGCCGGGGGAGGTGCTTCCCGACGAGTTCGGCGCGGGGCTGGAGGGGGAAGACGTGGACGGATGAGCCCGGCCGGAACCTCTCGATGCGCGCGGTCCATCGCGGCGGGAGCGTGACCGACACCGAGCGGATGTGGCGAAAACGCCACGTCGGCGTACGGAACGCAACCTTGTGACAATCTTCGCGGACCCGGAGGGATTCTTGGTGCCGATTCGCTGTGTGCGGTCAGATGGCGCGCCAGAATCGAGTATCTGGTCGATCGAAAAGAGTCACAACATCAGCCCGTGGCGGGTCGTCGCTCGTGTTCAATCCCTTGCATCGCTGGTGGCGAGTCGGTCAATCCGCGAACCGCATGACGGGCAGCATGTCGCATGTTTCGGCCAAGCTGTCGCGGAGCGTCTCGCGCACCGCGCTCTTGCTTAAACGGCAGCTTTGGGTCTGGCCGATCCTCGCCATCGTCGTCCTGTCGGGCCTGAGTTACGGCGTCCGGTCGGCGATCGAACGGACGATGCGCGCCAATCTCGAATCCGAACTCACCACGATGCTCGACATCGAGGTGGCGATGCTGCGGTCCTGGGCCAAGACCCAGACCTCAAACGCCGAGTCCCTCGCGAACGACGCCCGCGTCCGGGAACACGTCTATCGACTGTTGCAGGTGGTTGATGACGACGCCGCGCCGGCCCTCGACACGAACCGACCCACACCCGCCGAGCCCCTCGACCGCAAGCTCATCAGCCAACAACTGCGGCATGTCCTCGGCCCCGCGATGACCAGTCACGACTATCACGGCTACTTCATCGCGGCCCGATCGACGGAAATTCTCGCCGCCTCGGACACGGAGTTGATCGGCCGACGGGACGTCAAAGCCTACGACGACTTTCTGCGGCGGGCCTTCGACGGCGCGACCGTGGTTTGTCCGCCGTTTCTCAGCGTCGCGGCGATCGACAACGAACGCGGCGAGCGGCAATCGAGCAGCCCCACCATGTTCGTCTGCGCGCCGATTCGCGACGAAAGCTTCCAGGTGGTCGCGGCGCTCGCGTTACGGATTCGCCCCGACAAGGAATTCACCCGGATTCTCCAACTCGGGCAAATCGGCAAGTCGGGCGAGACGTATGCGCTCAATCGCGACGGACTCCTTGTCTCGAACAGCCGCTTCGATCAGGACATGATCCTCTTGGGAATTCTTCCCGATGAACCCGGCAGCCAGTCGCAGTTACGGCTGTTGTTGCGCGATCCGGGCGTCGACATCACCAAGCAAGGCCGCCCCAAGCTGCGGCGTGCCGATATGCCCATGACGAAATTGGCCGCTTCGGCCACGGCGGGAAATCGCGGCGTCGACGTCGACGGCTACCGCGATTACCGCGGCGTCCTGACCGTGGGGGCCTGGGACTGGCTCGCCGATTTGAACATGGGTGTCGCCACGGAAATGGACTTTGCCGAGGCCTATCGCCCCTTATCCATCCTACAGACCGCCTTCTGGGTGATGTTCGGCTTCCTCACCCTCGCGGCGGTCGCGATTCTGATCTTCACGGTCGTCGTCGCCCGGCTCCGCCGCGAAGCTCAGAAAGCGGCCCTCGAAGCCAAAGAATTGGGGCAATACAAGCTCGAACAAAAACTCGGCGCGGGGGCGATGGGGGTGGTCTACAAAGGCTATCACGCGATGCTCCGCCGGCCGACCGCCCTCAAAATGCTCAACGTCGACCGCGTCAACGACGCCTCGATCCAACGCTTCGAGCACGAAGTCCAGATCACCTGCCAGCTCAATCATCCCAACACCATCGCCATCTATGACTACGGCCGCACCCCCGAAGGGGTCTTCTACTACGCGATGGAGTACCTCGACGGGATCGATCTGCAGCAACTCGTCGAACGTTACGGCCCGCTCCCCGAAGGCCGCGTGATCCACATCCTCAAGCAGATTTGCGGTTCGCTCTACGAGGCCCACTCCAAGGGGCTCGTCCATCGCGACATCAAACCCTCGAACATCATGCTCAATCGCCGGGGCGGCGAGTCCGACGTCGTCAAGGTCCTCGACTTCGGCCTCGTCAAGGCGCTTGATCAAGAGAAGCAATCGGCGATGACGGCGGCGAACGCCCTCACCGGCACGCCGCAGTACATGTCCCCCGAGGCGATCCAATCCCCCGCCTTGGTCGACGCCTGCAGCGACCTCTACGCCGTGGGAGCGGTCGGCTACTTCCTGCTGACGGGGCAGCCCGTCTTCACCGCCGAATCGGTGGTGGCGTTGCTGCATCAACACGTCGCCACGCCGCCGATTCCGCCGTCGCAGCGACTGGGGAAAGGGGTCTCGGAACGGTTGGAGCACGCGCTCCTCGCCTGTTTGGAAAAGAACCGCGCGCTCCGGCCGCAAACCGCGCGGATGCTCGCCCAGATGCTCGACCAAGCCCCAACGGCCCGCGGCTGGACTTGGGAAGACGCCGACGCCTGGTGGGGCCGCCACGACCGCGGCGCGAACGCGGACAAACTCAGCTTAACCAGCGGCCTCCCCGCCCACGAACAAACGCTGATCTCCAACCCGACGGTCGATGAGTGACCGCGGTTTGAGGGGGTGGTCCGTCGGGGGCGTCTCGCACCGGCACGTCCTGTCCCAGAGGATTCGTTAAGCCGCATCAGACCGCGCGATGGCCTCGGACGGTCGTCCGAACACCGAACCCATCATCCCGATCGTCGCCTGTCGGAGATTTCCATCGCTCGGATGTTGAACTCCGTGCTCCCGACCCGCCGCCACGAATTCGACCCCTTGGCCCCAGTGACAAGGAGTGGAACAACGACCATGGCAACCGGACCTTCGCCCAACCTTCAGGCCGCCCCCGCATGACGAGAATTCTTTGGGTCGAGTCGGTCGTTCATCGCGGGTTCGCGTCGCGCTTGGGGCATATCGCCCGCTACGCAGGTTGGGAAATCCGCCGCCGCCGCGCGTAGAATAACGGCTAGCCAGGCGAAACCCAGCGATCATCGAACGACACGTGTCCGTCGGAACAGCGGCGGGCCGGGAACATGGGAACCAGACGGCGTGCCGCGCGTGATTCCGCTCGAGTTGTTGCGTCAAGGGGAACGCGGGGCGGTGTGCGACATCGACGGCGAAGTCGAGTTCGTGCATCGGCTGGCCGAGATGGGGCTGGCGAGCGGCGTGCGGGTGACCATGCTGCGTTTCGGTTCGCCGTGCATCCTCGAGATCAACCACCACCGGCTGTCGTTCCGGGTCGATGACCTCGCGACGGTGCTGGTCGAGGTCGACTCGTAACCGCCCGGCGTGGCTGCATGCAGGAACGATCGCGATGCCCAGTTTGAACGAACTCCCCTTGGGGGCGACCGGCGAGATCGTCGAGGTCACCGGCGACGACGCGATCGCGATCCGCTTGATGGAGATGGGCCTCATCGAAGGGGAGCCGATCGTCTATCTCGGGGCGGCACCGCTGGGCGATCCGCTCGAATTCGGCTTGCGGGGCTATCGCCTGTCGTTACGCAAGACCGAAGCGGCCCGGGTCGAAATCCGTCTGCCGGCCCGCTCCTGAGTCATCCCGCTGGATGTCCCGCCGCTGGTCCTTGTCATCCTCCCCCGAAAGTTTCCGCGCGATGTCGGTCGCCTCGGTTCCCCGCCCGCTGACGATTGCCGCCATCGGCAACCCTAACACCGGCAAAAGCACGTTGTTTTCCGCCCTCACGGGGCTGCACACCCGCATCGGCAATTTCCCCGGGGTCACGGTCGAAAAGAAAGTCGGCTGGTTCGAGCACGCCGGCCGACGGATCCAACTCGTCGACCTCCCGGGAACCTACAGCCTGTCGCCGCGGACCCTCGACGAGATGGTCACGGTCGATGTCCTGCTCGGCCGGCAACCCGAGGTCGGCGCGATCGACGCGGTCTTGTGCATCGTCGACGCCTCGAATCTCGAACGACATCTCTACGTCGTCAGCCAGGTCCTCGACCTTGGTTTGCCCGTGCTGGTGGTCCTCAACATGTGGGATGTCGCCCGCCAAAGGGGCATCACGATCGACGTCGCCGCGCTCGAAACGCGGTTGGGCGTCCCCGTCGTCACCTGTGAGGCCCACAAACAAGCCAATCTCGACGCGGTGGAGGCCGCCTTGGCGCGGCTCGCCGACGCGCCCGCACGGCCCGCGATCCAACTCTTCCCCGCCGTGTTCTATCAGGCGGCGGCCGAATTGAAGGCGGAGTTCGACGGCGGCGCGACGCGCCCCGACTATGTCTTCGAACGACTGCTGCTCGACCCGGGCGGGTTCATCGAAACGGATCTCGCCAAGCGGTTTCCCGACCGCTTGCCAACCGCGGTCGCCGCACAGCGGGAACGACTGAAACAGGCCGGCTGCAAGATCCCCGGCGTCGAAGCCAAACTGCGCTATGCCTGGGCCCGCCGGATGCTCACCGGCGTGGTCACCGTCCCTACGACGCGGCCGATCACCTTCACCGACAAGCTTGACCCCTGGCTTACGCATCGCTTCATCGGCGTCGGCGTCTTTTTGGTGGTGATGTTTCTCGTCTTCCAATCGATCTACACCGGGGCCGAACCGCTGATGGGGCTGATCGAGGGGGCGCAAGGTTGGTTGGGCGACCAGGTGGCGACGTTCCTCCCCGCCGGCCCGCTCCGCAGTCTGGTGGTTGATGGCGTCATCGCAGGGGTCGGCGGAGTGGTCGTCTTCCTCCCGCAGATCGTGCTCCTGTTCCTGTTCATCGCGCTGCTCGAGGACTGCGGCTACATGGCCCGGGCCGCGTTTCTGATGGATAAGCTGATGACCAAGGTCGGACTCAGCGGCAAATCGTTCGTCCCGCTGATGTCCTCGTTCGCCTGCGCGATTCCCGGGATCATGGCGACGCGGGTGATCGAGAACCGCCGCGACCGCATGACGACGATTCTTGTCGCGCCGCTGATGAGTTGCTCGGCCCGGTTGCCGGTCTACGTCTTGCTGATCGGGGCGTTCATCCCGGCGACGACGATCGGGGGCTGGCTGCCGCTGCAGGGGACGGTGCTCTTTGCGATGACGTTTTTGGGGGCGGTGGTGGCGGTCCCCGTCGCGTGGCTGCTGAAGCAGACCTTGTTCCGCGGCGAGACGCCCCCCTTCGTGATGGAGTTGCCCTCGTACAAATGGCCGTCGCCGGGGATCGTGCTCCATCGGGTCTACGACCGCGCGAAGTCGTTTCTCCTTCGCGCGGGGACGTTGATCTTCGCGACGAACGTCCTTGTCTGGGGGGCGAGCTACTTCCCCGGCGACCACACCGAGGAACTGCGCTTGCAGGCGATCGCCGAGGAATCGGGCAGCGAGGCCGATCTCGCCGCGTGGCATGCCGAGTCGGAGCGGCTCCTCGCGATGAGCTTTCTCGGCCGGATGGGGCACGCGGTCGAACCCGTGGTCCGGCCGCTGGGTTGGGATTGGCGGATCGGCGTGGGGGTCATCGCCTCGTTCCCCGCCCGCGAAGTGATCGTGTCGACCTTGGGGACCATCTACAGTCTCGGGGGCGACGTCGATGAAGAGAGCGCGGGCCTGAAGGCGGCGCTGCAGGACGCCCGCTGGCCCGATGGTCGCCCCGTCTACACCGTCCCCGTCGCCGTCTCGATCATGGTCTTCTTCGCGCTCTGCGCGCAGTGCGCCTCGACGTTGATGGTCATCCGCCGCGAAACCAATCACTGGGGCTGGGCCGCCTTTACGTTTGGTTACATGACCACCCTCGCCTACCTGGGCGCCTGGTTGACCGTGATCCTCGGCGACCGACTCGGCTGAGGATCGACCTCGTGATCCATCACGACGGGATCGTTTCACACGCCCCCCTTGTCGCGACCCGAACGATGGTCGAAGATCACGGCACCCCGCGAACGGCCGCGTGGTTGACGCGATCGTGGATGCCGCGAAGACCACTGGAAACCGACTCGTCGCAGGCATTGGTGAAGATGTCGGAGGCCCAGGAGCGCGAGGCGCTGCGACTCCAAGACTGGACCGAACAACGCTACGGCGATTGGCGGCACGACCGACGAGGGATCTTGCCTCGAGGGGCCGCAACCGGGGACACCTTAACCCTCCACGAGTGAGGGGCCCCCTCACTTACCCGGGAAACGTCGCGCGAGAGCCAGCAAGGTCTCGCGAACCCCCTCCAACGTGCCGATCGCGACGTAAACCTGATAGCGATAATCCCCCGCCGGCAGTCCCGCGGGACGGCGTTCGCGGAAGACGCAGTTCCATTTCACCACCCGTTCCCGGGGAAACCGGAACCGGCCATATCCGGCTTCCTCGTAACCAGGCGAGGGCTGCCCCGGGGCGTAGACCCCCATCGCATGGGTCCCTCCGTCGGTGGAGAAGATCACGGGAAACCGCTGTTCCCCCGGTCCGTCATCCAGCGCGGCCCACGTCTCCGTCGTCGGATCGAGCCGAGAAAACTGGCGGAACTCAGGCGGCATGTAACCGGTCAAGGCTTCAAACTGACCGTAGGTGTGCGCTTCCCCCTCCGGGACGCTGAAGGTGACTTCGTAGTCGAAGACATTCGGCCAACCCTCGACACCCAGTCGGACCCGTTTGGATAACCGATGCCCCGACAACACCTCTTGGTTCAGGGCGAGTCGACCTTCCGAGCGCTCGCCGGGCGCGAGCCAAAACGCCATCTGCGTGGTCGTTCGCAACTCCCGCTCGCCGACCTCCAGCCGCAACAAGCGACTGCGGCTGGTCGGCCCCGCCCCGTCGGCCCGCGAACCGGCTTCGGTCGGGTTGAAGCACTCGGCCCAGAAGTCGGGAAACCGGCCGACATCGAAGCTCGCCGCCGACTGCAACTGCCGACCGTGATCGTGACTATCGATGAACTCGCGGCCGCGCCAGGTGACGGAATGAATCGCCCCCGCGAGCCGCGACGTGGTGGTGATCACGATCTCGGAATCGGCATACGGCGCTCGTAAGACCGCGTCGCCGGACGGACGAGCTTCCTCGGCAACGCTGCTTATGGTGACGAGACTCATCACCAGCCCGACGAGCAGACGACCAACGCGGCAAAATCGCGGCCGAAGCGACGGCATGAGCGGTCTCAACAGTTCGGTTTGGAGTGATCCCACGCGATGCCGGGGTATGGGGATGCGCACCGCAGCATGGTGATTCATGGCGGAAAAACGAAACGGCGTCGATGCGGGGGGGCCACATCGACGCCGTATTCCGATCGGGCAACCGAATCGGCCGCGACTCAATTCGCGGCGACGCGATCACTGGGGCTTCGGGGGAGCGTCTTCGGTCGGCGGAGCCGGCGCTTCGGCGGGAGCGGCCGAAGGAGCCGGAGCGGCGGCCGGGGCGCTGTGAGCGGCCGGGGCGGCGCAGCTCGGAGCGGCCGGAGCACAGCAGGTCGGAGCCGGAGCGGCGCACGAAGGAGCCGGAGCGCAGCAGCTGGGGGCGGGAGCGGCGCAGGTCGGCGCGGGAGCACAACAGCTCGGGGCCGGGGCCGGAGCGCTACAGCTCGGGGCGGGAGCGCAGCAATCGACTTTGCACTTGCGCTTCTTGACGCGCTTGGGCTTGCAGCACGAAACTTCGGTGGCGCAGCCACCGCAGCTCGGGGCGGCGGCGCATTCGCCGCAACCACCATGCGACATCAGGAACAGCCGTCCGGCTTCGGCGGGGGTCGACCCGGCGAACAGGAAGGCGAAGGCGACTGCGGACGCAGCCAACATCGAACGGACCATCTCAGAGCTCCTTGAAACCAGAAAGCCGGTCAACCAGAGGCCACCTCTGATTAGGCTGCGTGCCAGTGCTGCTTTGTCCATATTGATGGAATAGGGGCTTTGCGCCCGATGCAGCGACTAACCCGACTTTACCGTATTCGCCGTCACCTTAACACTACGACCGTGAGAGTCAACTCAATCGACCGCAATTTTTCCGCCTCTCCCAAACATCGGAATCCCCCAAGTTTCCAGCCGTGACAAGTCATTGTCGACAAAACAACCTAACATCATACTGAGTTGTCTATTAGGTTCATGACGACTCGTCCACGGAAATCCCCGCCCTGGAGTCCCGTCGCATCGTGCCGACCCCACTCTCCCCCATCGTCCCCTGGCGGATTCGCGATCGGGAGCTCCCACTCGGGGGCCCACCGCGGTTCCTGGGGATCGTGAACGCCACCCCAGACAGCTTCTCGGACGGCGGGCGATTCTTCGATCCGGCCGCCGCCGTCGATCAGGCCCTCCACCTTCAGGCCGAAGGGGCCGACCTGCTCGATCTGGGTGGCGAATCGACCCGCCCCGGTTCGGCACCCGTGACCGCCGATGAAGAGCTCCGCCGCGTCATCCCGGTCCTCGAACGACTCGCCGGTCAACTCACGATTCCGGTCTCGATCGATACCACCAAGGCGATCGTCGCCCGGGAAGCTCTCGCGGCGGGGGCCCACATCGTCAACGACGTCTCCGGGCTGACGTTCGATCCCGCGATGCTGCCGTTATGCGTCGAATCCCACGCGGGGGTGATCTGCAATCACATGCAGGGGACTCCCGTCACGATGCAGCTCGCGCCGCATTACGACGATGTCGTCACCGAGATCGCCGCCTGGTTCGCCACTCGCGCCCGCGAGTTCACCTCGGCGGGCCTCGCACTCGAGCAGGTGGTCTGGGATCCCGGCGTCGGTTTCGGCAAGACCCCCGCCCACAACCTGGCGATCCTCGCGAACGTCGCCCGGTTTCGCATCGCCGGTCGCCCGGTCCTGATCGGCCACTCCCGCAAGCGGTTCCTGCAGAAGGTGATCGGCCGCGCGGTCGACGAACGGCTGTCCGGCACGATCGGCGTGACGCTCGCCGTCGCCGCGCAAGGGGCGGAACTGATCCGCGTCCACGACGTCGCCGCGAACCGCGACGCCTGGCTGGCTTATCAGGCGGTCGCGGGCGGGTCGCGGGGTCTCACCCCGGAGCCGGCAGCGTCCGCGCCCGGAGCCTCGGCGAAATGACTCCGGGCACTGACGCTGCCGACGCTCGAGACGAAGCGCTCACCGTCGCAGCAGGAATTCGTGCGACGTCACCAGCGACCATAACACGTCTTGCCATGCCGCGGTGCGATCGTCCGCGGCGGCGAGTCGTTCCAACAGGACCGTCCGCTCCTGTGTCGTCGGGCCGCGCGAAAGGGCCGACCAAAAGAGGTCGTCGAGGGCCGCCGCCGGGTCGAGGTCGCGCGGCCATTGGCCGATGCGGTTCGCGGGGTCGGTCGTCAGTTGATGGACCAGCTCGCCGCTGATCAGTTGGAACGCCTGCGCGAGCGTCGTTTCGTCGGAGCGTTCGCACTCGCACGATTGCAGCCGTTGCGGGCGACCGGTCGTGCGGAGCCAGACGTCGCCGGCGAGCGGGCCCCCTTGTCGACGAAGCATCGCGCCGACCCCGGCGAGGTCCCGCGCCCGTGTGCCGAGCGGCACCCCTTGATACGGGATCGGCCGGGCCGTCGCCTGCGACAACGCGTCGGCGAGTTGTTCCGCCGAATAGCGCCGCACGATGGCCCGGGAGTAATGGACCTCGTCGTCGGCGTTCGTGGGATTCGGGTCGGCGGCGAGTTGATAGGTCGCCGAGCTCGCGATCCACCGCAACATCGGCTTCAGCGCGAACTGTTGCCGACGCAACTCGTCGGCGAGCGCGGCCAGAAGCGCGGGATGACTCGGCGGATTCGTCGCGCGGAAATCATCCACCGGTTCGACCAACCCCCGACCCATCAGCTGTCGCCAGATCCGATTGACCAGCATCTCGGCGAAGCGGTCGTTGTCGGGGGCGGTCAACCAATCGGCGAGTTGCCCGAGCCGATCGGCCTCGTCATTGATCGGCGGCGCGCCGGCTCCCAGCAGTTGGGGAGCCCGCGGGTCGCCGGTCCGGGGATCCTTGAGCTCCCCCTCGGGTTTGATCCAGACGACCTGTTCGCCGTCGAACTCGTGTTTGTCGTTGTCGTCGCGGCGGCGGTTTTCGAGGATCTTGTAATCGACCCGCGCGAAGAGGTTCCCCCAGGCGTAGTAATCGTCCTGAGTCCAGCGATCGAACGGATGATTGTGACACCGCGCGCACTGGAGCCTTACGCCGAGAAAGAGTTGACCGACCGCTTCCGATCGGGCGAGCGGATCACGCAGGGCCCGATAAAAGTTCGCCGGGGGGGAACTGTAGGTGCTGCCGCGCGCGGTCAGCAGTTCGCGGACCAGCACATCGAGCGGGACCTCGGTGGCGAACGCCTGCCTCAGCCACGCATGAAAGCCCGCCGCCCCCTTCGCATCGAGGGTCTTCTCTTCGACCCGCAGCATGTCGGCCCATTTGAGGGCCCACCACGAGGCGAACTCGGGTCGTTCGAGCAGCGCGTCGATCAACCGCGATCGCTTGTCGGGATCGGCGGACGCGACGAAGGCGCGGGCTTCTTCGGCGGTGGGCAGGGTGCCGATCAGATCAAAGCTGGCGCGGCGTAGAAAGGTCGTGTCGTCGCACACCGGGGCGGGCTGCAGCTTCAACGCCCGCTGCTGGGCGAAGACGTGTTCGTCGATGACGTTGCGCGGTTCGGGCCCGCGCCAGGTGAAATTCGGTCGGCTGGGGATCCACGCCAGATTGACCGGCGTTTGCTGGTCGAGGTAGCGGACCAGGATCGTCGTTTCCCCCGCCTTCTCGCCGGTAACGACCCCGTCGGGCGTGACCGTGGCAAGCGGCGCGCCGACCTCATAGACCGCTCGCCGCCGCGCATCGACCCGCCGGCCATCGTCGAAGACCGCCATCACTTGCAGCGGTTGCGACCAAACGGGGGCTTCGAGGACGGCGTGGGTCGGCGTCACTTCGAGGCCCACCAAACGTGGCGTCTCCGGAGGATCGGCGGGGAGCCCGGCGGCGATCCAATCACGCAGGATGCGGTATTCCTCGGAGTCGGGTCCGAAGCGGCGGCCCCCTTCATGGGCGATGTGCATCGTCCCTTTGAGCAGCATCAGCGATTCTTCGGGAACCCCCCGATTGGTCCGGCGCCCTTGGGCGTCGCGAGTCAGGACCAGAAAATCCCCCGCGGGATTCTGCCCCCGCAGCGACAACTGAAACCCCCCTTTGCCGCGCGCGTTCCCGTGACAGGTTCCCAGATTGCATCCCGCCTTCGACAGCACCCCCATCACGTCGTTACGGAACGAGACCGGCTCGGCGGCGAACGTCGGGGTCAGCGAGACCGCGAGCGCGAGCGCCAGATGGCCCGGGCGGAAAAACTTCGGCGGCGGTTGTAGGGAATGCATCAGGCCTGCATCCGTGAACGAAGATCCATCCAAGTCGATGCCTGGAAGTATAGCACGCCGGGATGAGGCAACAGGGAGTCACCCGGCGGCTTGATGAAGCCCAAGGAGCGGCGCGGCGTCAGCCCGCCGTGGGGTTGAATGTCGAAGGTTCAAGGCTGATGGATAAATCAAGTGATGCGCGCGTGT
>CAYRVS010000072.1:0-5859 GCA_964427725.1 uncultured Planctomycetaceae bacterium
CGGCGAGGCGTTCGAGCAGAAGACGACGGTCGGCTACATCTACATGCTGAAGCTGCATCACCTGGTCGAAGACAAGGTGCATGCCCGGGCGACGGGTCCGTACTCGCTGATCACCCAGCAGCCGCTGGGGGGGAAGGCGCGGTTCGGGGGCCAGCGGTTCGGGGAAATGGAAGTGTGGGCGCTGGAGGCGTACGGCGCCGCGTACATTCTGCAGGAGCTGCTGACGGTGAAGAGCGACGACGTGGAGGGCCGCACCAAGAGTTACGAATCGATGGTGAAGGGCGAGAACACGCTCGAAGCGGGGACGCCGGCGAGCTTCGAGGTCCTCTGCAACGAAATCCGCGGGTTGTGCCTCAACATTCAGTTGGAAAAGGCGACGGTGTGACGCGGTCGGCGGGTTCGCAACAGCGGACCTCGCGGACCAGGTGCGGTCGCCGATGGACCGCGCTGGACCGAATGAGGTCGCGGACGCGGACCTCAGGCGACAGGGTGGGCCGCGACCGAGCGATGAGCTCGTTCGGCCGGCCGGGTGATCAGAGTTTCCAAGCGACAAGTTCGAGACTTGCCGACCGCTCTTAAGGGGCTTCCGCCGTGAGTGCGACCACCGAAACCAGTTACGATCGCGTCAATGAATACTCGGCGGTGAAGATCGGGCTCGCCAGCCCGCACGACATCCGCAGTTGGTCGTTCGGGGAGGTCAAGAAGCCCGAAACGATCAACTACCGCACCTACCGTCCGGAACGCGACGGCCTGTTCTGCGAGCGGATTTTCGGCCCGGAGAAGGACTGGGAATGCGCCTGCGGCAAGTACCGCGGGATGAAGTACAAGGGGATGATCTGCGACCGCTGCGGGGTGAAGGTGACCCACAGCCGCGTCCGCCGCAAGCGGATGGGGCACATCGAGCTCGCCGCGCCGGTGGTCCACATCTGGTTCTTCAAGAGCATGCCGAGCCGGTTGGGGGCGCTCCTCAACATCAAGACGACGTCGCTGGAGAAGGTGGTCTACTTCCAGGACTACGTGGTCGTCGACCCAAAGGACACCCCGCTCCGCAAGGGGCAGCTGTTGACCGAAGAGGAATGCCGGCAAGCCCGGGCGAAGTACGGCGAAGGGAGCTTCGACGCCGACATGGGGGCCGAGGCGGTCAAGAAGCTGCTGATGGGCCTCAACCTCGCCGAGATTTCGGTCCAACTGCGGGCCGAAATGAAGAAGACCGGCAGCCAGCAGAAGAAGAAGGAGCTGATCAAGCGGCTGAAGATCGCCGAGGCGCTCCGCGACAGCGACAACCGGCCCGAGTGGATGGTCCTCGACTGCGTGCCGGTGATTCCGCCCGATCTGCGGCCGTTGGTGCTCCTCGATTCGGGGAACTTCGCGACCAGCGACCTCAACGACCTGTATCGCCGGATCATCAACCGGAACAACCGGCTGAAGAAGCTGGTCGACCTGAACGCGCCCGAGGTGATCGTCCGCAACGAAAAGCGGATGCTGCAGCAGTCGGTCGACGCGCTGTTCGACAACAACCGCTGCAAGCGACCGGTGCTGGGGTCGTCGAATCGGCCGCTGAAGTCGCTGACCGACATGATCAAGGGGAAGCAGGGCCGGTTCCGCGAGAACCTGCTCGGCAAGCGGGTCGACTACTCGGCGCGGTCGGTGATCGTCGTCGGGCCGAACCTCCATCTGCATCAATGCGGCCTGCCGAAGAAGATCGCGCTGGAACTGTTCCAGCCGTTCATCATCCGGCGGCTGAAGGAACTGGGTCACGCCGACACGATCAAGTCGGCGAAGCGGATGCTGGAACGGCGCGACGAAGAGGTGTGGGACATCCTCGAAGAGGTGATCACCAATCATCCGGTGATGCTCAACCGGGCGCCCACGCTGCACCGGATGGGGATCCAGGCGTTCGAGCCGACGCTGGTGGAAGGGAACGCGATCCGGATCCATCCGCTGGTCTGCAAGGGCTTCAACGCCGACTTCGACGGCGACCAGATGGCGGTCCACCTGCCGCTGTCGATCGAGGCGCAGGTCGAGGCGACCACGCTGATGATGTCGACGAACAACGTCTTCAGCCCGGCGAACGGGGCGCCCATCATCAGTCCGTCGCAGGACATCGTGATGGGTTGCTACTACGCCACCGTCAAGAAGGACGGGCGGCCGGGTCATGGGATGAAGTTCGCCAACCTGCAGGAGGTCCACACGGCGCTGTTGCATAAGAAGGTGACGCTGCACACCACCGTCCGCGTCCGCCTGCCGAAGGACAAGCGGGTGAAGGGGGAAGGGGCCGAGACCTTCAAGCTGGGCGGGCTGGTGGAGACGTCGGTCGGCCGGGTGATGTTCAACGACATCCTCCCGGCGAAGATGGCGTTCTACAACATCACGATGAAGAGCAAGGACTTGGCGAACGTCATCTCCGACTCCTACCTGGAGCTCGGTCGGCGGGCGACGATCAATCTGCTCGACAAGATGAAGGAGTTCGGGTTCCTGCAATCGACGCGGTCGGGGCTGTCGTTCGCGACCAGCGACCTGCGGACCCCGGACAACAAGGAAAAGGTGATCACCGATTCCGAAAAGCAGGTGCTGCAGACCCAGAAGCTCTACGACAAGGGGCTGATCACCGCGAAGGAGCGGTACGAGAAGGTGCTCGACACCTGGACCCACGCCAGCGAACTGATCCGCGGCGCGATGATGGACGCCTTCAAGCACGACGTCCGCGACGACGGGGCCTACACCAACCCGATCTTCCTGATGGCCGACTCGGGGGCCCGCGGTGGTCAGGAGCAGATTCGGCAGCTCGCCGGGATGCGCGGTTTGATGGCCAAGCCCTCGGGCGAAATCATCGAAACGCCGATCAAGGCGAACTTCCGCGAAGGGTTGTCGGTGCTCGAGTACTTCAGCTCGACGCACGGGGCCCGTAAGGGCTTGGCCGATACCGCCCTGAAGACGGCGGACAGCGGGTACCTCACCCGGAAGCTCGCCGACATCTGCCAGAACCTGGTCATCACCACGCACGACTGCGGCACCACGAAGGGGCTGACCCGCGGGGTGGTCTATCGCGGCGAGAAGGTGGAGGTCGGTCTGGCGGAAGCGATTCGCGGCCGCGTCAGCCGGACGAACATCGTCAACCCGATCACCGACGAAACGATCATCCGCGAGAACGAGATGATCACCGTCGACGTCGCGCGGAAGATCGAGGCGATGGGTCTGGAGAAGATCCAGGTCCGCAGCCCGATGACCTGCGAGGCGGAACTGGGACTCTGCCGGCTGTGTTACGGGATGGACCTGTCGACCGGGGCCCTCGTCGAAGAGGGGCTCGCGGCGGGGATCATCGCCGCCCAGTCGATCGGCGAACCCGGCACGCAGCTCACGATGCGGACGTTCCACATCGGGGGGGTCGGCATCCGCGAAGTGCAGGAAAACGAGATCAAGTCGCGGCGCGCGGGAAAGGTGCGATACGTCCGCATCCGCAGCGTGGTGAACGCCGAGGGCCGCAGCGTGGTCCTCGGGCGAAACGGGGAGGTGACGATTCTCGACTCGAAGGAGCGGGAACTCGAACGTTATTCGATTCCCGCCGGGGCGGTGCTGCATGTGGCGGAAGACGGCGACGTCGACGCCGGCGGCGTGATCTGCACGTGGGATCCCCACGCCGTGCCGATTCTCTGCGAAGTCGGCGGGAAGGTCCGTTTTGAGGACCTGATCGAAGGTCAGTCGATGCGGACCGAGAAGGACGCCAGCGGGAACGCGCGGCGGACGGTCATCGAGCATAAGGGGGATCTGCATCCCCAGGTGATCCTCGAAGATCAGGCCGGCAAAATCCTGGACTTCTATTATCTCCCCGAACGGGCGAGCATCGAAGTTCTGGAAGCGCAGCAGGTGACCGCCGGCTCGGTCCTCGCCAAGGTCCCCCGCGAATCGCAAGGGACGCAGGACATCACCGGGGGTCTGCCGCGGGTCACGGAACTGTTCGAGGCCCGCAAGCCCAAGGATCCCGCGATCATCGCGATGATCGACGGCGAGGTCGACCTCGTCGCCGAGAAGAAGCGCGGCAAGCGGGTGATCAACATCAAGGGGCCGGACGGGACCGAAAAGGCCCATCCGATTCCGCAAGGGAAGCAGCTTCTGGTCCATAACGGCGACCATGTCCGCGCCGGCGATTCGCTGGTCCGCGGCCCGCTGGTCCCGCAGGACATCCTGGAGGTCAGCGGCGAAGAGGCCGTGCAGCAGTACCTGCTGCATGAAATCCAAAGCGTCTACCGCGCCCAGCGGGTGGCGATCGACGACAAGCACATCGAGCTCGTCGTGTCGCAGATGCTGCGGAAGGTCAAGGTCGAAGAGGTCGGCGACACCACGCTGCTCCCCGGCGTCCTCATCGACCGCGGGGAATTCCGCAAGATCAACCAGCAGCTGCAAAGCTGCTCGCGCGTGGTCGATCCGGGCGACTCGGAATTCCAGGAAGGGGACGTCGTCCCCACCGAAACGATCCAGCAGGTGAACCAGGAAATCGAAGCGACAGGGGGCAAGCCGGTGAAGACCGCCAAGCCCCGCCCCGCGACGGCGACCACCCAACTGCTGGGGATCACCAAGGCGGCGGTCCAAAGCGAAAGCTTCATCTCCGCCGCGAGCTTCCAGGAAACGACCAAGGTCCTGACGGAAGCGGCGATCGCCGGCAAGTCGGACAGTCTGGTCGGCCTGAAGGAGAACGTGATCCTGGGCCACCTGATCCCCGCCGGAACCGGGTTCAAGGTGCATCAGCAATCGGAAGTCCGCATCAAGCCGGAAGCGCTTGCGGAAATCTACGCCGAGCGCGACCGGATCCTCGCGGCCCGCGCCAACATGCTGAACGAGCCCGATCTGTCGGGCAGCGGCGCGGGAGACAAGTACTGAGCCGCGGGGCGGAGGCCGCGGGGTCCCCTTCCGGTGACCACACGGTTTGATGAACCACGCATGACGGCCCGGGAGTCCTGGACTTCCCGGGCCGTTCGCTTCCTTGCGGGATTCCGCCAAGATCGTCAGGCTGATTCGCGAAAGGTCACGCGCCGGCGCGAGCCGCGCGACATTGACCCGGCGCTCCGGCCCGGAGGGATCAAGGCGGTCCCTGATCCGACTCGTGACGCCGCGACTCCGCACACAGGGACGTCGACATGCGGTTTGCCTCGGGGGGATCACAGGCGCGCTCGCTGACGACGGCGGTGGCGGAGGTCGCCGCGCAGCTCGCGGCGGGATTATCCGCCGACCGCGCCGATCTGGCGCTGGTCTTCGTCAGTCATCATCATCAGGGCGATTTCGAGCAGCTCGCGGGCGAACTCCAAAAGCTGTTTCCCTGCCGCGTCCTCTTGGGTTCCTCCGCCGAGACCGTGGTCGTCAACGGCAAGGAATGGGAATCGGGCCATGCCCTTTCGGCTTGGTGCGCCACGTTGCCGGAGTACGACCTCCGCTCGTTCGTGATGGAGTTTGAATCGACCGCCGACGGCATCGTCTGCGCGGGGATCCCCGAGGAACTGACCGATCTCGCGCCGCGGGTCCGCGCGATCCTGATGCTCGGCGAACCATACTCTTCCGCCCCCAAGGCCGTCCTCGAACGCTTCGCGGACGAATTGCCCGGCGTCCCGATCGTCGGGGGGATGTCGAGCGGCGCGTCGGGACCGGACGAAAATCGCTTGTTCTACGGAGACAAGTCGATCGCGGCGGGGGCGGTCGCGGTGGCGCTGCTCGATGGCCCGCCGATTTGCACCGTCGTCTCGCAAGGCTGCCGGCCGGTGGGGGAACCGTTCATCGTCACCAAGGCCGAGCGGAACATCGTGCTGGAACTGGGCGGCAAGCCCGCGCTCCAGCGCGTGCAGGAGGTCTACAACACCGCCGCCCCCGAGG
>CAYRVS010000072.1:5869-23451 GCA_964427725.1 uncultured Planctomycetaceae bacterium
CGGCCAGACCGTGCAGTTTCACGTCCGCGATGCCGCCTCGGCGGATCAGGACCTGTCGCAGCGGCTCGCGCAGGCGGCCCGCCATGCCGCCGACCACGAACGCGGCGCGCTCCTCTTCAGTTGCAACGGGCGGGGGACGCGCATGTTTCCGGGCAGCGATCACGACGCCGCGGCGATCCAGACGGCGCTCGGTCCGTTACCGGTCGCGGGAATGTTCGCGGCGGGCGAAATCGGCCCGGTCGGCGCCGAAAACTTTCTGCACGGCTTCACGGCGAGCATCGCGGTGTTCGGGTAACGGGCCGATTCTTCCCGGCCGACCACGATCGTCATGTCTGGCGGTCGCGGCACGGTTTGCGGTCTCTCCGCGGCAAACCGCGAACTCCCGGTTGCACCACGCGCGATTTCAAGGGGTGCCGGGCAGGTAGATCAGGGGTGTCACGGAATTGCCGTTGGTGGTGGGGGGGCCGTTGCTGCCGCTTCCAAGGCGTTCGTTGTCGGCCGTCAGAAAGAGCCGTCCGGATTTCGGATCCACGGCGGCGCCCTCGTAATTGGAACTGTATTGTTTCTCGGTTAGCGGGGTGGCTGCTGTGAAGTCGACGACCGTCACCAAAATCCGTCGCGTTAGATCGCATCGCACCACCTCATACATCCCGGGGATGTAGCGCGTTTTCAGGGCATACAATTCCCCATCGTGTAGGAACAGATCGGTCATCCGGAAGGCATTGTCATAGTGTTGGGCTGTTCCCAAGGGGAACTCAATGGCCGGGTCCGTCACATCGATCCGGTCCCCCACCAGTCTGCCCAGGTAGAGTTTCGCGACATACGAGTTTCCCGCGACCCGATCGCGTTCATCCAGCAGGTAGAACCACGGTCCATCGTCCGGCATCGCGGGGTCAGTCCCAATCCGTTTCCCCACGACGACCAAGCCTTCGATGCTGCTATAGTTGGTTCGTTCGTTGTCAACACTGCTGTTGTCGAAACCGACCTGCGGTGTGAATTCCACGGTCAGCGTTTGGACCTGTCCCGGCGCCGACGCCGATGTCCGATAGATGGAGAGTTGCCGGCGATTACCGGTTCCTTCGGGGACATCCTCATCGAGCAGATAGAGTTGGCCGTCATGGACCGACATCGCCTCGAGATCGACCCCATTGTCGACGTTCGGGATGCCCGTCAGCGGGATGACGGCGGGTGCGACGCCCGCCGCCTGGGGAAAGGCGAGGAGTATGGGAAACTTCTCGCTCGCCATGTAAAGCTGATTCTCGGGGCCGAAAGCCAACGACGAGGCGCCGATCGCCAACTTGGGATGCACGGTGCTGGTGGCGGCGGTCCACGCATCGTAGCGACTCGGCGTGGTCGCGCCGCGGATGGTCCACGGTGCGGTCGGCGCCTGGGCGGCGGCGGGGTTCACATCGAGCAATCCCGCGCCCAACAACATGCTCGCCAGATTCATGGTCGCAAGGAACATTCTCTGTCGAAATCCGGGCATGCTCGTTCTCCGAAGTCGATGGTCACATGGATCCATGCCGAGAAAAGCACGGACCATGCCCTATGATGCGGTGTCCGAGTCGGAATCGCGAACCAGTCAACCATCGTCACACCGACGAAACGGACTACTGGTATTTCCACCATGCCGTTGGATGGATGCAATCACGTCACTTACTGATCCGCGTGGATGTTTCTCAACCCTTGGCGAGCCGGGGATGTCACTCTTCCGGTGATTATCCTGGCGTTTCGGAATCCATCACCGGGGGGACTTACATCCCCCCGCTCACGAATCCGTAGAAACATCCGCGCATCTCAGCAGTCACTGCTACGGCCGGGCTGGATCATGGCCTCTCCAAAGTTGGGGCTCGGTCGACAGGGGGCGCGGAATTCGGTATGCCTGACCTGACTTGGATGGGCACCGGCAGCCGGAGATGACGGATGAGAGCGTGGGCGAGCATCGGGTTGTGGCTGTGGTGTGTCGTCGGCATGCTTCCCGCCGCCGAGCGGCCGAACGTGCTCTTGATCTGCGTCGATGACCTCAAGCCGGTGCTCGGATGCTACGGCAACCCGCTGGTCAAGTCGCCCTGTATCGATCGGCTGGCGGCGCGGGGGGTGCGGTTCGAGCGGGCGTACTGCAATCAGGCGGTGTGCAGTCCTTCGCGGAACGCGCTCCTGGTGGGGCTGCGGCCGCAGCGGCTGGGGATTTACGACCTTGCGACCAACTTCCGCAAAAGCGTCCCCGACGCGGTGACGCTGCCGCAACATTTCCGAAAGCATGGATATCGGACCGAGGCGCTGGGGAAGATCTTTCATGTGGGGCATGGCAATCAGGAAGACGCGGCGTCATGGTCGGTCCCGCATTTCTCGGCGAAAAGCCTCGGCTATGCGTTGCCCGAGAACCATGCCGAGTTGACCCGCGAGGGGGCCCTCTTCAACAATCAGCCGCCGGGCAATCTCGCCAACCCCAAGCGAAGCCGCAGATCAAGCCGCAGCAGCCTGCCCCGTCGACACCCAAACCGAGCCAAGACCGTGCGGCGATGTTCCTGAGACGTGATGTCGATGGGGACGGCAAGTTGTCGAAGGCGGAGTTCCTCGATCAGCAACCCGATCCTGACGCCGCCCCGGCGCGGTTCGTCAGGTTCGACAAGAATCAGGACGGGGTCTTGACTCGCGACGAATTCGTGAATCAGGGGAAGTGAGTCCGCGGAGCGATGTGATGAGTACGCCGTCGAGTGAAATCGTGATCGCGGTCTATCGCCCCCGGCCCGGACACGAGCAGGCGCTGCGCGAAGTCGTGAAGGAACACGTGCCGACGTTGCAGCGGCTCGGGTTGGCGACGCCGCGGCTGCCGATCGTCATGACCGCCGCCGACGGCACGTTGCTGGAAGTCTTTGAATGGGTTTCGCCCGCGGCGATCGCGACGGCCCATACGCATCCGATCGTGCAGGCGTTGTGGCAACGTTTCGAAGCCGCCGCGACCTATGAGCCCCTCGCGCATCTCGCCGAGGCGGGGGGGGTCTTTGCGGGTTTCACGCCCTGGAATCCGTGGGACGGGGCGTGAATCGTTGATGGTCCAAGGTGGAGAGTCAACGGTCGGAAAGCCCAGGCCGCACGCTGCATCCGACATCGACCATTCAGGTTCGCCCCACGACGATTCGCCTCCGCGAGGGGATGATGCCGGGGTATTCCTGGTCGGGAGCCGAATCGCATGTGGGAGAACTGCTGTTGGCAGCTTTGGACGGTCCCGCTACAGTTCCGCCGCGCGGGAGGGGTCTTCATGGATGAAGGCCGTGCCCGTGACTCGCGCGGTCACATGCCGGCCATGTGCGTCCGCCGTGCCTGGTCGGGGATGATGCATGCTGACGACGGCTCCGAACGTACTGGTGATCGATGGTCAGCCCGAGACGGCGACCGTCCTCGAAGCGGTGTTGTCGCGGCGCGGGACGACGGTTCAGCAAGCCCGCGATGTCCGTCGCGCCGCCGAGGAGTTTCCGGGGGGCGTCCCCGCCGTCGTAGTGATTGACGGGGACGACGGCCCTGCGACGACGGTCGCCCGGCATGAATGGCCCGCTTCACGCCAAGTCGTGATCACCTCGGCCCGGCTTCCGCTCGACAAACCTCACGACCGCTTCCTGCAGAAGCCGTTCCAGTTTCCCGAACTGGTCCGGATGGTTGAAGATCTCCTCGCGGAAGCTCCACGCGCGGCGTGAGTCGATGGTTCGTTCCGACTCGATCACGTTCCGGTCCATCGCGGCGGGCGTTTCTGCAGGAACGCGGTGATCCCTTCCTGGGCGTCCGCCCGCAAGGCGTTGTCGGTCATCACGTCGACGGCGTGACCATACGCCTCCCGCTCGGTCAGCGCCTGCTCGTGGTAGAAGGCGTGCTTGCCGAGTTGCATCACCAGCGGGCTCGAGGCGGTGATCGCGGCGGTGAACTCGGCGATGGCCGTATCGAGCTGCTCGGTCGGCACCACGCGGTTCACCAAGCCGACCTCGTAAGCGCGCTGGGCCGAGATCGGTTGCCCCGTCAGGAGCATCTCCATGGCGACTTTCGTGGGGACGCTGCGCACGAGGGGGACCATCGGAGTCGTACAAAACAGGCCGATCCGTACGCCGGGGGTGGCGAACTTGGCTTCGGTTCCGGCGACCGCGAGATCGCACGCCGCGACCAATTGGCAACCCGCCGCGGTGGCGAGGGCGTGAACCCGCGCGATGACCGGTTGCGGGAGCCGTCGCAGTTGCTGCATCACCCGGGCACAGCGCTCAAACAGCGCGGCGTACTCGGCTTCGCTGCGTCCGGCCATCTCTTGGAGGTCATGTCCGGAGCTGAAGACGGGACCATTCGCCGCCAGCACGAGGCAGCGGACGTCGCGGTTCTCCGCCGCGCGGGTCAGGGCGTCCCCCAGGGTTTCGAGGAGCGCTTCCGAGAGGGCGTTCCGACGCTGCGGCCGGTTGAGGGTCAACCGGAGGACACCGGCGGAAAGGTCTTCGAGCAACATCGGTTGATCGGACATGGCGGGCTCATGGCATGGCGGTTTGTGAAGGGAATATCGGCAGCGTAACACACCAGGGCTGGTGGGCAAGGATGGATGCGCCATTGACGGTGTGGGGTTGGGAATCTACAAGGCGCGCGGGCCAAGGGGACGTCGCCCCTCGGCTTCGAGGGGGTGTGTATGGGGGGATGTTTGGATGGTGACGGTTTCGGCGCCGCCGGCGACGTTCTATGTCTGTCCGGGTGATCGTCATGCGATCTCCCGTTCGGTCCATTTGGCGCGGCTCGCGGCGGGTTTTGCCCCTTGCCGAGAATGCGACCATCGAAGTGATCGGGGATTGGTCCCGTTGCAAGCCGCGGCCGGTACAGGCGGCCCAATCACGTCCGCCACAGGTTGGTGGCAGACGCCCGAAGGGATCCGCGGTCGTTACTTGAATGATCTCACACGACTTGACGCGCAGCGGTGGGCGGCGGCATTCGCACCGCAGCTCTGGCAGGCTCACCCCTGGGTCGGGCGGACCGAGCTTGACCGCGATTCCTGCGAGTCGATGACCGAAGCGAGCACTCCGTCGCGGCGGGGGTTGACGGTGATCGTCGGGTATGACGAACGGCCGACGTCGCCCGATTTGGCGATCGGCGCGGTGACCGGATTGCGTCAGGCCGGCTGTCGTGTGATCGATCTCGGCCCGTCGACGAAGCCGATGTGGCGGTTCGCCTTGTCGGCATGGCGGGCGGAGGCGGGACTCTACGTCACCGGAGCCGGGGCGGGTTCGAGTGCGACTGGGCTCGACGTTTGCGGTCCCGCCGGTGAACCGTTCGCCGCGACCACCTTGGCGACGATCGCGAGCAGCGCGCGGCAGGCCATGGGCCGATTGTCACGGACGGCGGCTTCCGTCGCGGCCGCCGCGATCGAGCCCGAGTACCTGCGAACCCTGGGCGCGGCGTTCCATGCCCTGCGCCCGCTCACCGTCGCGATCATGACCGGTTCACCGCTGCAACGTCGGTTGCTCGAGCGGCTCTTCACCGAGTTGCCGTGCCGCGTGCGGATGTTGCCCGGCTGGGAGGGGCTGGGGACGCCGGGACTCGATCTCGCCGCCGCCGCGGCGCGCTACCGTCGGGAGTTGGACGCCGACTCCGTCGATGTGGCGGTGGCGCTCGCCGAGGATGGTCAGACGCTGGTGGTCCTCGATGAATCCGGCCAGTGGATTCCAGCGGACAGACTGCTTCCGTGGTTGTTCCGGGCCATCGTCGAAGAGCATCCCGAGGGGACCAGCCGAACGGCGGTCGTCGCCGACGATTCGATCAATCCCCCGGCGGATCACTGGCAAGTGACGGAGAGTCCGGGAGTGTCGACCACCGGCCGTCCGCTCTGGTGGCGCGCTCCACTCTCGGATCTTGCCAAGTTCCATGACCAAATGCGGCAGACGCGCGCCGCCGTGGGGCTCGATCCGCAAGGTCGCATCTGGCTCGGCGGGAACGATCCGGTCTGCGACGGCCTGGCGACCGTGGCCGCTTTGCTCAGGGCAATGAGTTGGAGCGATGCACCGCTCTCCCGGCTGACGAACGGCTGAACCGCGAAGCATTTCGGGAGCGGTGGGACGTCAGTCCCACCGGTGACTTCCTCTTTGCGCGTTCACCATCAGCGTGTCTCGCCGTGCTTCCCGCAAGAACCGGCGGCTAGCGCCGCACCGCTCAGTCATCCGGCTGTTGACACGTCACGACTACTCATGAAACACCACGTCCGCCGCGTCGAACACGGGGCCCTCGACGCAGGTGCGGCGGTAGTCCCAACTGCCATCGGGTTGACGGATCCGCGCGACGCAACTGAAGCACGCGCCGATCCCGCAAGCCATCGGCGTCTCCAGCGAGACCCGCGCCGGAATCCGATGACGCAGCGCCAGCTCCGCGACGGCGGCCATCATCGGTTCGGGGCCGCAGCAATCGATCCACGTCGGCGGCGTCGGCTCGGCGATCATCCCTTCGAGCAGCGTCGTCACAAAGCCGCGTATACCGCGTGACCCATCATTGGTGGCGAGCCGAAGCTCCACGCCCGGCAGCGCGAACCATTCGACCCCGGCCAAGAGCGCCGCAGTCCGCGCCCCGTAACAGACGGTGATCCGCTCGGGACGATGCCGCACGTCACGCCCGGGAACGCCATATCGACGAAGCCCCACCGCTTCGCGAACCACCGCGACGAACGGCGTCTGGCCGATCCCCCCGGCGGCGATCGTCAGATGCTCAGTCTCCACCGGGACGAAGCCGTTCCCGAGCGGCCCCCAAAGCTCGAGCCTCGTTCCGGGGGCGCAGCGTGATAACAGCTCGGTGAACTTTCCGACGACGACGTAGCCGAAGTCGAGGCCGGCCGGTTCGCCGTGCTCGTCGTCATAGGTGTCGAGCAGCGCGAACGGGCGACCCAAGAGGGGATCGCTGCGGTCCAGGGCTCGGAGCATGAAGAATTGCCCCGGCAAGATCCGGCGAGCCACCTGCGGACAACGGAGTCGCATCCGGTAGGTGCGCGGACCGACTTCGACCTGCTCGACGACGACCGCCGTCTCCTGAACCGCCGAAAGGACTTGTCCGCACAACCCCAACGGGGGGACCACCGTCGCCATCGCCGCCACCTCATGCCGATGCCAAGATCCGCGGAAAGATACGCAGCCAAGAATAGCGACTCCCGACCTGAGCCCCCACCCAGAGACCCAAGTTGGGTTCGTCGGATCGAATCGTTGGAGCATCCATGGGACGGCCGACGAAAAAAGCCCGTTCCCTGCCGGATTTACGGTGATCGGATCGCGCCCCGTCGCCGCGTCGCCACATGTCCCACCGATCAGCATAACCCTCGTCGTACACCGTTCGCATCAGGTCGCGGGCGCGCGGCGGGAAAAACCGATTGACCCCGCCGGTCGCCCCTTCCAAAAATCGAGGTATGTTTGACGTCTCGCTCCGGAATCGTGAAGGACTCGCATCATGTGGAAAGCGCTCGGGTTGACCGGCCTGTTGGTCCTGGTCGGTGGCTGGGGGCTGGGGGAAACCTTGGCCGCGGGAAATCAACGGGCCGTCGCGCTCGACATCCTGTTCGTCAATTATTGCGACGGGCTCGATCTGCGGATTCGCGATCGGCTCGGCGTCACCGGGACCCACACCGGCTGCGGCTTTTCCGAACGCGTCTCAGGGAACACCTTCACCACCGCCGACGGCGAACAAGGGGTCTCGGTCTCCTACTTCGACCAGACCGTGCGTCAACGGCTGCGGATCGAGGTCTTTCGCACCGGCTTTCGCGCGGGCAAGTTCTATGTTTACGAGGTCCGCAACGGACAACTCCAACGGTTCGGCGATTGGGCGCCCAAGCCCCCCGCGCCGTAATCGATCTGACATCGAAGAACCGAAGACGCCCCGGTCTCACCCCCGGGGCGTCTTCGTTGTTGGACCGTGCGGCGCGGTTCGTCCGTGATCACCGCCCTCATAATCAGCCGGGCCCGCCCGCAGCAGGCCACCGTTGGCGGGCTTCCATGGCGGCCGTTACACTACCCGCACTTCACTCGGCCGCCTGGTCTCCGCGCGACGAAGGGTCGTCGTCCGGGACGCGCTCCCGTGGTCTCCGAAAGCGACAGCATGGCATACTTCCCCGAAATTCCGACCATCCAGTACGAAGGCCCGAAGACCAAGAACAAGCTCGCCTTCAAGCATTACAACCCGGCCGAGGTGATCGAAGGCCGGACGATGAAGGAGCTCTTCCGGTTCGCCGTCGCCTACTGGCACACCTTCCGCGGCACCGGCAGCGATCCCTTCGGCGCGCCGACGATGGATCGCCCCTGGGACGATGGCTCGAACTCGGTCGACAACGCCAAGAAGCGCGTCGAAGTCGCCTTCGAGTTCATGAGCAAGCTGCAGGCCCCGTTCTACTGCTTCCACGATCGCGACGTCGCGCCGGAGGGGGCCACGCTCGCCGAATCGAATCGGAATCTCGACGCCGTCGCGAAGGTCCTGAAGGAACAGCAGGAAAAAACCGGCATCCAGCTGTTGTGGGGGACGGCGAACCTCTTCTCGCATCCGCGGTATCTGAACGGCGCTGCGACCGCGCCGAACGCCGACGTCTTCGCCTACGCCGCCGCGCAGGTCAAGAAGGTGATGGAAGTCACCCATGAACTGGGGGGCGTGAACTACGTCTTCTGGGGCGGCCGCGAGGGCTATCACACGCTGTACAACACCGACATGAAACGCGAGCTCGACCATCTCGCCCGGTTCATGCACATGGCGGTCGACCATGCGAAGTCGATCGGCTTCACCGGTCAGTTCCTGTTCGAGCCGAAGCCGAAGGAGCCGACCAAGCATCAGTACGACTTCGACGCCGCCGCGTGCCTGAACTTCCTGCGGGGCTACGGCCTGTGGGATCACGTGAAGCTCAACATCGAGACCAATCACGCGACGCTCGCCGGGCATACGATGATGCACGAGCTGGAGTACTCGTCGATTCACGGGAAGCTCGGCAGCATCGACGCGAACACCGGCGACCTGCTGTTGGGCTGGGACACCGACCAGTTCCCGACCGACATCTACCTCACCACGCAATGCATGCTGGTGATCCTGAATCAGCAGGGACTCGCGCCGGGGGGCGTCAATTTCGACGCGAAGGTCCGCCGCGAAAGCTTCGAGCCGATCGATCTGTTCTACGCCCATGTCGGGGCGATGGATGCGTTCGCCCGCGGCGCGAAGATCGCCGCCGCGATTCGCAAGGATGGCGAGCTCGCGAAGTTCGTCGCGAACCGCTATGCGAGCTATGACAGCGGGATCGGCCAACAGATCGAAGCGGGGACGGCGACCTTCGCCAGCCTGGACCAGTACATCCAACAGAAGGGGCAGATCACTCCGAACGCGTCGGGTCGGCAGGAGATGATCGAGAACCTGATCAACGATTATCTGTGATGTGTGGCGCCAATTGAGATTTGCGCGGAAGCCCAGGGAACGCTTTCCCTGGGCTTCTGACGTTTCGTGGTCCGCGCGGATTCATCACGGCATCGTCGTGATGTTCGACGCGCCGTCGGCGTCGAGCCCCAGCGCGGCGCGGAGTTCCGCCTGCGCCTCGAAGTATCGCAACAGGGCTTCGACTTCCGTCACCCGCGCGTCGAACGTTTGTTGTTCGCGGATGTTGACCCGAATCAGGTCGCTGGCCCCCCCCTTGAACAGGGTCTGCTCGTACTTTTCCATCTCGAGGTTGAGCTTCACGCTTTCCCGGGCCTGCGCCAGCGATTGATAAGCGGTCGTCAGGGCGATCGTCGCGTTGCGGACCTCGGTCTCGATCTTGTCCGCCGTGAATTCCCGCTTGGCGTTGATCTGGGCGATCTTCCCTTCGGTCGACCAGATTTTCCCCTGCGCCTTGCGCCGCTGCAGGGGCATCGTGAAGTTGATCGAGCCTTGGAACTCGAAGGGTTGCTTGTCCCCCTTGGAACTGGTCAATCCGCCGACATCCTGCGCGCCCCAGAACGTCGCGTCGAGTTCCGGTTGCGTCATGTTGTGCGCCTGCGCCAGATCGATCTCGGCGATGCGCCGGTTGAAGTCGAGCTCCCGCAATTCCGGCCGGCGGCCCAACGCTTCGGCGATGTCGGCGGGGAGTTGTTCCATCGTGACCGCCGCCGGCTCGGGGAACCCGGGGGGCAGTTGCTCGACCCCCGGTACGAAGGGTTGACCGTTCGCATCACGCAGGAACAACGACAGCTTGACCGCCGTTTGCTGAAACTTCCGCTGGGCGTCGATCAGTTTCACCTGCCGCGAGACGATCAGCCGTTGGTTATCGACCAGATCCATCTCGGCGGCGGCCCCCAGGTTGGCCCGCGGCCGCAGGATGGCGTCCCGCTTCATCGCGAGATCGTAAAGTTCCTGGGCATACCGGACGTTTTGCCCGGCGGCGACCCAGTCCCAATAGGCCAGCGATCCGCCGTAGATGAACAGGATCACCTGGGCTTGAATGATCGGCTCGACGACATTGCGGCCGTAAGTCGACCGCCACAGTTCCGCGCGGCGTTCGTCGATCGCGCGGTTCTGCGCGAGAGGCAGCGTCATCCCCGCGCGGAACTCACCGCCATCGTTGGTCTGCCGCTCGAGATACCACGGCTCGAATTCGCCGCCGCCGACTTTGTAACCCCCGAAGACTTCGCCCCCGAAGTAGAGATTCTGCTCGACCCCCACCGACTGGCGATAAGTCCGATAGAACCCCAGGGGGGTGTTGTCGCTGGTCGCCTTGAGTTTGAGGTCATAGGCCCCCTCGGCCATCAACTGTTCCCCCGCGGCGATGTTGCGACCGTAGACGGCGACCTCCAACAGGGGGTAGCTGCGATAGATCGAATCGACCACCTGCGACAGGGCGATCGGGTTGCCGTCGGGTGACGGAGGAAGCGCGGCAAGATCGTCGAGCGTGCTGGTTCCCATCGCGGGGTCAGTGGGAACGATCTCCGGCGCTGGGGAAGACGGAAGCGCCGGGGCGGGTGGGGTCGTCGCCTTGGGGGCTCCCTCGGATGACGATTCCGCCGCCGGAGCCACCTCGGGAACCGCCGGTTTCTCGGCGGCGACGAGCGTGATTCCCTCGGACTCTTCCTCGGGACCGGTCATCGCGGCGGGTGAGACGGCCGGTTTAGGACGCCGAGTGACCGACGCGGGGATGTCGGGCCGGCGCGCGACGGTACCCGCGGGTGGGGGCGAAACCGGCGGCTTGGCGATCGATGCAGACTCATGCCGCCCCGCCGGGGCCGTGGTCCGACTCATCAGCGTTCCCCCTCCGGTGGCACAACCCACCAAGCCAACGGCCGCGGCGGTCAGCCACAAGGGGAACGGACGGGTCATTTTTTGCTCCGCAGCAACTTGTCGTCGTCTTTTTTCGGTTCCGTCAGCGCCACCGCCGGGGGGAAGCCATTCACTTGCCGCCACAGCTCCTGGCCGAGCGGCACCTGATTCAGAAGCACCCAGCCGTTCGCCTGAGTCCCTTGACGCAAGATGTGGTCTTCGGGCCAGTTGTTGGGGTCTTCCGGATCGGGGACAACGAGGACGCGGAACTTTCCGCTGCCATCGTCGGTGGCGTCGACGACCGAGACGAGCCCGCCGAAGGTCCCGACCGCGACGGAGGGCCAACCGGCGAACTGCACGGCGGGCCAGCCTTCGAAGATCAGTCGCACCTTGCGGGGTTTGCCGTCCGGGCCTTTCGTCGCCACCAACGGAACATCGTTGCCGTCTACCTTGATCGCCACGGCGCGATCACCGGTATCGGGAACCAGCTCGAGTAGGGGTGAGCCGGTCGAGACGACCTGAGCGCCGGGGGCCACCTTCAATTTGAAGATGAAGCCGTCGACGGGGGCGGTGACCGGCTGTGTCTGCAAGAGCTGCTTGGCCTCAATATCGGCAAGTTCCTTACGGGTACTCTGAAGGTCCCCTTGCGCTTTTTGGAAATAACCGATCGAGACCTCAATCTTCCCCTGGGCTTCCTCAGTTTTCGATTTTAACTCGGCCCGCTTCGACTCAAGTTCCGACTCCGCCGCCAGGATGTAGTACTCCGCCTGCTTGAGTTTCGCCTCGGCTTCGGTCGCCTTGCGCTGGGCCACTTCCGCGTTAAAGGGTTGCTCGGCACCGGCTTCCGCAAGGGCCTGCCGCCGGATGCGATCGACTTCCGACTGTGTGAACCCCGCTTGGGCGGCAATCTCTTCTTGTTTTGCGGCCAGCAGTTTCTGCTTGGCCATATCGACCAGCGCCTGATAGGCGGCGATCGTCTGCTCTTTCACATCGCGCTGGGTCTGGACGTTGCGCTCATAGGCTTCGACCAAGGCCTCTTCGTTCTTGACCTTCGCGCGCATGAATTCGAGCTGGGTTTTGAGATTTTCCCTCAAGAGAGGATCGACGACCTCGATCTCGAACAGGACATCCCCCTTCGAGACCCGCGCCCCTTCGACGACCTGCGGGTTCCAGTTGACGATCCGACCGGAAATCGGCGCGTCGATCTCCTGATGCCGCAGCGTTGGGTCGTAGCTCAAGACCATGCCCCGGCCGGCGACGTTCTGCTGCCAGGGGACGAAGACCATGCTCAGGACCGTCAGCCCCAGCGTGACCAGCAGCCCCTTCGCCAGTTTTCGGGCGTTGCGCGAACTCCGCGCGAGTCGGAGCGCCGGGAAACTTCGTTCACGGTAAGCGATTTCGGTGAGGAGACGCTTCTGCGGATCGGTGATGGCGATCATCGGCGGAACCTCGTGACTCGGTCTGACGGATGAACTGGATCACCCGCATGGGACTTCGAAATGCGGCGGTCGTGCGTGTCTCTCACAATCGGTCGGTTCGGCGGTTCGCCGCGTTACGTCGCCCCGCCGCGTGAACGGAAATCGGGATGGGGATCGGAGTGATCATGGGCGCCCCCGGGCTTCTTGGGGGGATGCCCCCCAGACCGATTGTCGCCGTGCGGACCATGCGCGGTATGCTCGAGCGAGACGACCTGATCACACAACTCGCTAAGGGCTTGCCGCCCCGTGGCGATCACGATCGTCGGGCGATAAGCCGATTGCTGCAACCGCTCCCAAACTTCGGTCAGCAGGTCATCGGCCAGGCCGTCGAGCAGCCCGTCGATCAGCAGCAATCGCGGTCGGCCGGCAAGGGCCCGGGCCAGCATCAACCGTCGCGCCTGGCTTTCGGAGAGTGGGCGACCCGTTGATGAAATCGGGGTTTCGATGCCCCGCGGCAGGTGCCGCAATTCCTCCATCAGCCCGACCTGCGTCAGGGCGTCGCGGACCCGGTTGGTGTCGACATCCGGGCGGCTGAAGTGGACGTTCTCGGCGATGGTCCCTTCGATCATCTCGATGTCGCGGACCATCGCGACGTGTCGCCGCAGGACGTCGCGCCGCAAATCGGTCGGATCGATGCCGTCGATGAGGACCGCCCCCGCAGCGGGTTCGCGCAGCTCGTACAACGTATCCAGGAGCAAGGATTTGCCCGACCCCGGCGGACCGACGATCGCCACCGTCCCTCGAGACGGTGCCGAGAAGGAGAGATCGTGCAGCAATTCGTGTGGCAGCTGGGCGTCCTCCGGCGCGTCGTGTTCGTCAAGATGGATATGCGGGGCGGCGACACCAAGCTTGCGGACCTCCAACTCCACCGCCGTACCGGAAGCCATCGTCATCAGCCCGCGCTGGGGTTCCATCGGGAGATCGATCAGATGGCCCAGCTTGTCGACCGACGCCATGAGGTCATAAAAGGCCTCGATATGCTTGGTCAATTTGGCGAACGAGCCGACGATGTTCGTGACCACCAGTTCCGCCGCGACCAATTGACCCAGCGTCAACTGCTCGCGCATCACGAGATAACCCCCGAGGCCCAACAGTACGGTGCTCGCGAGGGCCTGCACGCCGAAGATACAGAGGAACTGCCGCAGCAAGACGCGGAAGTGCTGTTGCCGGGCCGTGAGATACTCGGCGGTCAACCGATCGGCCCGGTCGACCGAAAAGTCGGCGGCCCCGTACATTTTGAACGACAGCAAACAACGGCCGACGTCTTCAAGCCACGCGGCGGTCTTGTACTTGGCGATCGATTCCTGAATCGCCGTGCGACTCCCCCCCCGGCCGATCACCGCGATCACGAAGACCATGAGCGCCAGCAGGATGAGGTCGTAGCCGAGCAGGAACGGGTGATAAAACGCCAGCAGCGCCATCCCGACGATCGTCGTCAGGACCAGCGCGATCCCGTCGACCAACAGCCCCGCGACCACCTTCTGCACCGTGATCACATCAAAGAAGCGATTGATCAGTTCCGGCGGGTAATGATGTTCGGTCGCCGTGAACCGCACCCGCGGCAGACGGTAGGACAAGTCGGCGACCAGTCGGGCGAAAAGCCGACGTTGGATCAGCTCGGCGACGAAGATGTTGAGCGCCTGCAGCCCCGCCATGAAGACCAGGAAGCCGAAGAGCGCCAGCGACAGAATGACGATCGGCTGATAGAGCGTCCCGAAGGTGACCGTCCGGACCAGTTGTTGCCCGGCGATCGGGACCGCCGTCGCCAGGATCCCGATGAACAGAGCGATGACTCCTACGACCCAGACGTCGCTCATTTCGGGCCGCAGCAACCGCCACAACCGCTTCAGCGGCGGCAGATGCTGGTCGCCATGCCCATGGTCGGTGGCGGCCTCATGCTGCTCGACGACGACCCATCGCTGCGTGAGTTGGGCTTCGACGTTCCGCAGTTCGCCGATCACCCGTGACGCCGTCGTCTTTTGGAGGCGGCCGCCGGTGCGATCGGAAATCCAGTTGACCTTGGCCCCGTGGGCGTCCGCCAGGACGACCCATCCTTGATCCCCTTCCGACCAGACGGTCGCGGCGGGCACATGGGTTCCGACCAGATCGATCGCTTCGGGGAGTGTCGCCTCGGTCGCGCGGAGTGAAAGGCCGAGCGAACGGCCGGCCTCGAGCAGCCACTTCCACCACTGATCGACAAAAGTCCCCGGCCAAACCCCCTGCGCCTCGGCCAGCATGCGACGGGCGGCATGGCGTTCCACGGATCCCCCGGACGCGCGGGACAGCTCGACGAGAATGGTGACCAAGCCCTCGTCGGCTGATCCCGCATCCCCCCCCATTCGATTGGCGCCGCTCATCCCTAACCTCTTAAATCACAGGGGTTTATTCGAGCACATATGGCGGACTCCCCGAATGTTCCCATCCCTCGACGCTGGTGACGGGGAAGCGGGTTGGGTTTTCAGGGGTTTGGATCCTCGCTCGAACTCGCCGCAAACACTCGATGCCGATTGGGTTCCACCCAAATTCCGGTGAACGATTTTAGTCGGCCCCAGTGGTTCACACAGGGGTTTCGCCAGCGATTCCCGACCGATTTCGCTCCGATCTAAGCTACGACCCGTGGCCAAACCGGCCGATTTGGCGGATTTTCCCCCGAAGTCATTTGGTAATGATCCGGCAAAAGAGGGGCTCGCGGCGTAACGGGGAAGTTCGGTTTCATACGGGATGAGGGGGCTCAGGATCGACGATTTTTTCCCGGTCCGCCGATTCGCGGATGCCAGCGGTCGAAGTGGTCTGGTAAAGTCAGTGGACGTGGTTTCATCGACCGATCGCCGGATTGGCGTCCCGGTCACCCCCACGTTGTCATCATTTCGCGGTCTTCCCGTCCCTGGTTGTTGAGCCGTAACCGCCGATGAACATTACGATTCTGACCTGTCCGCAGTGCAACGCGATGGTCCTCAGCGACGCCGCCCGTTGTCACGTTTGCGATCATGTCCTAAACGAACAGCATGCGGAACCGGAACAGACCCCCGCGCTGCCGACCGATCATGCGGTCGCCGAAGACCTCGAAACCTGCCACGATTGCGGGGAAACCTATCGCCGCGGTTTGGTTCGGTGCTGGAACTGCGGCAGCTTCACCCGGGACGACATTCGCGACGCTTATCAACGGATGACTTCCGACCCGAATCGTGGTCAAGGCAAGAGTTACAGCACCGACACGGGCGAGGATATCGAACTCGAACTGGCGCCCGAAGTGACGCAGCGTGTCGGGCCGTGGAAGGTGTCGGCCTTGCCGCTCGGCCCCATCTCCCACGAGGAGGAGACCACGGCGAGTGACGATGACTTCTCGTTCGAGCTCGCCGACTCGATCCAACTGACCGATGCCGTAATCGCCGATCGCAGCGAGGAGGAGCCGGCCTATTACGGGTTGGCGACGCCCGAAGCGGAAGAAGAAGAGACCGCGCCGGTCATTCCTTCGCTCGCCCAAGTGGACGAGGCGGCCCCGACGGAAGTCCCGTCGCTGGAACCGACCGCCCCTCCGGAACGCAAGCCCGCGGCGGAACGGGTTCCCGCCCCCGAGGAGGCCTTGCTGCAGATCGCGCAGCAGGAAGAAGCCGACGTCGAGAAGAGCAAGAAGAGCTTCACGAACAAATTGCGGGGCGGGTTCGTCGTCTTCTGCCCGATGGGTTGCCGGGTTCGCGTGCAGGATCGTCATCGCGGCAAGGCGGGGCGCTGCCCCAAATGCAACGCCGTCTTCTTCGTGCCGAAGCACAAGCCGAAACCCAAAGTCGTCGCGGCGACCGAAGAGCCCGGAGCGACGGTTCCCGCCGGATCGACCGAAAAGTGGCGGAACTATCTGGCGGACATCCATCTTCATCAGGTCGTGCCGCAGAAGTTGCGGATCAAGCCCGACAGTCTGCTCAACGAGTTCCAACTGGTCGACGTCGTCTTCTCGGAAGATGGTCTGCTGCTGGTGACGCTGGTCGACAAACCGGGGTTCATGGGGGCGAATCTCAAGAAGAAGCCGGCGTTGCGGACCGCGATGCAGGAGCATTTGCGCAAGGCCGGCGTGGCGGAAGGGTCTCCGGCGGCGGCGACGCGACTGCTCACCCGCGAGCAGTTGTCCCAGTTGGTGATGGCGCAACCTTCGCCCGCCGATGTCGAATCGTTGTTCGGCGACATTGCGGTCTTTGGTGGCGGCCGCATCGCCGTGAAACTCCCCCGGGTCGCCGAGGATCCCGCGACCCCTTACCTGTCGTTCCGCTTGTCCGAGTTCCGGCAATTCGTCGCGGGCTTGGCCGTGGCGGGGGTGGAAGGGTTCGGGGCCGAGACCGATGTGCCGATCACCGAAAGCTACAACACGACGGCGTGTCACTACAGCGAAGCGCCGGTGCGCGAGCTGCTCGCGATCGACTACTACCAGAAGGATCCGGCGCTGCCGCTGAAGGTGGTGGGCTGGCGTTGTGGCGGCTGCGGGCTGGTGGTCAGCGAGGACTCGCGGAAGAAGGAAAAGATCGGCGGTCTGAACGGCAAGGGGATCGCGTCGGCGAAGTGCCCGAAGTGCAAGGCGAAGTTCGGCAAGAACCCGCTTTACGAGGTCGCGCCCGCCGCCGCGCCGACGTCGGCTCCGGCCGCCCCCCCCGCCTCTTGATCAGCCGGAATTGGGCTTGAGGCGACGGACATCGAACGACGACACTGGAGGCGTGCACTCCGTGGTTGATCGTGTTCCATGACGAGTCGTCACGATGGCTCCCGAGCCCGAAGTTCCTGCCGCTGAAGGGCCGGCGGTCCCGCGCATGCGCGGGTTGTGGAGCGTCATGCACGTCGCGCCGCCGGACGGGGTGGACGCACCGACCG
>CAYRVS010000073.1:0-3758 GCA_964427725.1 uncultured Planctomycetaceae bacterium
ATCCTCGCGGAAGTCCCGCTGGCGATGATGTTCGACTACGCCAACGAGCTCCGCTCGATGACGCAAGGGAAGGGGACCTTCAGCATGGAGTTCGCCAAGTACTCGATGCTGCCGCGCGGCCTGCAGAACGACGTCGTCGAGAAGCGCCGCAAGGAAAAGGCCGAACGCGCCAAGATGAAGTAAACGCCTTAACCCGCGTGACTCACGACACCCTCGGTTGGCCCGCCACCCGGGGGTGTTTTCGTCCCGCGTCATCCTCCCTCATGGCCCCCGGCGAGTCGCCGGGGGCTTACCGTCACGATATGTCCCGATCACGAGCGGGCGGCCACCTCCCCGGGAACGACGATCGCGGGCATCACGACCGTCGCGGATGGTAGGATGACGCCGTCAAGCACCCGGCCCCCCGCGACTCGCGGGGGGCGATGTCGGGGTGCTGAGTTGTCGATCGTTTGTTGTTTCAGGTGTGATGACCGATGACCACCACCGCATGTCTGTTCCCCGGGCAGGGGGCGCAATTCGTCGGGATGGGCCGCAGCGTCGTGGAACGTTGTCCCGCGGCGAAGCGTTACTTCGATGTCGCCCGCGAGATTCTCGGGTACGACCTCGCCGACGTCTGTTGGAACGGCCCGGCGGAGAAGCTCGAACAGACCGATCACAGTCAGCCCGCGCTGTATGTCTGCAGCCTCGCGGCGGTCGAACTCCTCAAGCAGGAGTCGCCGGGCGTCGCCGAGGCCTGCGCGTATGCGGCGGGCTTGAGTCTGGGGGAATACACCGCGCTCGCCTTCGCGGGAGCGCTCTCCTTTGAGGAGGGCTTGCGGGTGGTGCTGGTCCGCGGCCAAGCGATGCAGGCGGCCGCCGAGGCGAACCCGTCGGGCATGGTGAGCGCGCTCATGCTCAACACGGAGCAGGTCGCCGAAGTCCGCGCCAAGGCGAACGAGACGGGCCCCTTATGGGTGGCGAATTATCTCTGTCCCGGCAACACGGTCCTATCCGGCAGCAAGGAAGGCTGCGCCGCCGCGGTGGGGCTCATCGAACAAGCCGGGGGCAAGCCGATCCCCCTCGCGGTGGCGGGGGCGTTTCATACCCCGTTGATGGAGTCGGCCTGCGCGAAGTTGCAGACCGCGCTTGAACGCGTCGCGATCCGGCCGCCGCGGATTCCGGTCGTCTCGAACGTCGACGCCCAACCGCATCATGATCCGGAAGAGATTCGGCAACTTCTCGTACGGCAGGTGGTGCAGCCCGTTCGTTGGGAAGCGTCGGTCCGTTGGCTCATCGACCAAGGGGTGACCGGGTTCTACGAGGTCGGCCCGGGGAAGGTGTTGAAGGGGCTCTTGAAACGGATTGATCGCAAGCTCGAATGCACGTCGGTCGGCGAGGTGTGAGCCGTCCTTGTGCGCCACACGCGGCCGGGGCGGGTGCCCCGGCCTATGACCCAGCCGGGATGCCATTCCAGCGGGATGCCATTCCACCCGAGCGCTCGCATCGCGAGGCGCGCCTGCCCCGCGCGCGGGTCTTTCACACATTACGCCCGGGGAGCGCGGCCGGGACGGGTGCCCCGGCCTATGACCCAACCGAGCATCGAGCGCCTGTCGCCTACAGCGGTAAGGCGTCTTGCGGTTTGCCGCGTGATTTGACGGGCTTCGTCGCCGCGGGACCGGAGGATGGCACCGCCGGTCGACTCGATCGCCAGACCCAGAACCCCGCCCCCGCCGCGATCAAACCGACCAACAGAATCGGTGGCCACCAACCCCAGGTTGTGTTCTTGGCGTGCCTTTCGGTCGCCGTCTCCAAGGCGGTGCGCGTCGCCCCCGCTTGCGACCGGACGATCGGATTCGGTTCGTCCCGTTCGAGCTTCAACAGTTTCGCCTTCAGCGACAGACTCGTCTCCGGATGCGCGGCGAGGGCTTGCAGCGCCGCGACTCGGGGGCCGTCGTCGCCGGGTGTCTCCGCGAGCTCGTAGAGTCGATCGAGAATCTCCGGCGGCAGCCGCGGAAATCGGCCGAGTTGCTCGATCGCGGGGATCCGCCCCGGACCGGGCCGCTGCGCCATGCCGACCCAGCTTTCCAGATACAATTCGCCCGAGCGCGCCGCGGCGAACGAACTCCACCAGCCCCAAGCCGCCAACAGCGCCAACCCACAAGTCAGACCGATCCACGGCCAGTGGCGACGGGGGCCGCCGGACGAGAAGGGGACGGCGTCGAGATCCCCGTCGCTGACCGTCGCCTTGATCAGCGTCACCGGCGCGGCGGGAGTCCGCGAAAACGGGTCGACGTTGGAGAGCGAGGGGCGCAGTATCCCTTGAAGTCGCAGCTCGACTTCCTTAGCCGACGCGGGCCGCAGTTCGGGATCCTTTTGCAGCAGATCGACGATCAACCGGTCGAGTTCCGGGGGGCAGTCCATCACTTCCGCCGAGACATGCGGGATCGGATCCTTGAGGTGCTTATGCAGCACCGTGGCGGGGACCTCGGCGTCAAAGGGGGGATGCCCCGTCAGGAGTTCGTAAAGGACGCAGCCGAGGGCGTAGAGATCGGTACGGTTCGACAGGGGGGGCTTGCCGCGGATTTGTTCCGGGGCCATGTACAAAAAGGTCCCGGCGGTCTTACCGGCGACGGTCAGGCGTTGTCCGGCGACGATGGTGGCGAGCCCGAAGTCGCTGAGCTTGAGCTTGCCCCCCTTCGACATCAGAAAGTTGGCCGGCTTCAAGTCGCGGTGAATGACCCCTTTGTCGTGGGCGTATTCGAGGGCCGCGCAGATTTGAACCCCCAGGTCGATCACCTGATGCCAGGCGAAACGGCCTTTGGCGCGGAGCTGTTGGGCGAGGGTTCCGCCGTCGATGTATTCCATCGCGTAGAACCGGCGCTGGCTCTCGGTGAGTCCGCCGAAGCAATGGACGATGTTCGGATGCCGGAGCTGCTTGAGAATCTCGAGCTCGCGGTCGAACCGGGCGACGAGCGTCGGATTCTTGGCGACTTCGTCGGGGAGGAGTTTGACGGCGACAATCCGATCGTTCCCGACATAGCGGGCCCGATAGACTTCCCCCATGCCCCCTTCGCCCAGCTTATCGAGCAGCTCGAAGGGCCAAATCCATTTCCCCGACATGTCCGACGTCCGTTCGCGCGCGGAAGCCGCGGCGTCAGAAAACTATAGGTCAGGAACCGTCCGATCGTTGGAAAAAACCGACTCTGTGCCGTGTTTCCACGGGATCAAGGAAGCGGAATGGATCGATTCCGCGGGATGGGGGTGACGCCAAGGGAAGCCGAGTTGAGGGTTGAGGGTTGAGAAATCTCGGCATCTCTGCGAGCGGCACGGCTTATGCTTGCAGCGGGATTGATGGCTCAAAATGAGCCGGGTCGGTTGTCCTTCTGACTCTCAACCATCGACCATCGACCATCGACCATCGACCAAACCCTGTCTTGACCCTGATCGCGGCCGCGACATACCATCCGCCGCAATTTTTCCGAGGCCCGGGGGCGGTCTGTGTGACCGAGGCGCGGACAGTGTCGGCGTGGGTGGTCGGCTGGTTGGCCGTCGCGCTCGCCGTCCGTCTGGGGGCGGCGGTCGTGGTCGACCGAATCGTCGGCCAAACCCCGGGACGGCTGTGTCTCATCGAAGGGGACGCCGCCGGTTATTGGGAGTTGGGCGGCCGCCTGGCGCGCGGCGAGTCGTATCAGCTTTACGAGCCGCCGCGACGCATCCTGCGGATGCCCGGCTTTCCGTTACTTCTGGCGGGGTGTCGATGGCTCTTCGGCGACGTGACG
>CAYRVS010000073.1:3768-13010 GCA_964427725.1 uncultured Planctomycetaceae bacterium
GCGGTCCTGGGCACCGTCGGGTGTGGCTTGGTCTATCTGCTGGGACGGGAACTGGTCGATCACACGGTCGGAATGTGGAGTCTCGCGGCGGTCAGCATCTCCCCGCCGCTGGTCGTCTTCACGCCGCTGCTGCTGACCGAGTCGACGTTCGCCGTGGCGATGGTCGCCAGCGTGCTGCCGGTGGTGCGGTTGTGGCGCGAGTCGCCGTCCGTGATTCGCTGGGGCCCCGCGCTCTCGACGGGACTCTTGATCGCGGTCGCGACGTACATCCGTCCGACGTGGTTGCCTTTCGCCTGTGTGGTCATGCTGGGGTTGGTGCTGCGGGACCGCATGCGGATTTGTCGCTGGCTGGAGGGTGGCTTGGTCGGGGTGGCGGTCCTCGCGGCCTTGGCTCCGTGGATCGCGCGGAATCATGCGGTCTGCGGGCATCTCGTCCCGACGACGTTGTGGGTCGGCCCCAGCCTGTATGACGGCTTGAATCCCGCCGCGACCGGCGACAGCGAGATGTCGTTCTTCGATCGCGACAACCTGCTCGCGACGATGTCCGAATACGAGATGGATCGGGAGTATCGGCGGCGCGCGTGGGCGTTCGTGGCGGCGGAACCGGGGCGGGCGCTGGAGTTGGCGGTCATCAAGGCGGGCCGCTACTGGAGTCCGTGGCCGAACGCGCCGCAGTTCGATCAACCGCTCATCCGGTGGGGACTCATCGCGGCGACGCTGCCGCTCTATGGCGGCGCGTTGCTGGGATTATGGCTGCGTCGTCGGGATCCGGTCTATATCGTCCTGACGCTGGGGCCTGCCGTCGGGTTCTGTCTTGTGCATATGCTGTTCGTCGGGTCGATTCGTTATCGGCTGCCGGCCGACTCCCTCCTCTGGATCGCGGCCGCGACGGGCTATGCCTCGTGGATGCGACCTAAGCCACTCGCCCGGTCGGCGGAAGGGACGTCGTCATGAGACGTCTGATCGCCAACGGCTTGCGGTTGGGGATCGTGTTGGCGGTGGTGATCGCCGGCGCGGGGGCGTACACGTACTATCGCAGCGATGAGCTCCTGCGCGAGGAAGTGCTGCGGCAACTCGGGGTCGTCTTCCCCACCGCCGACATTCAGCTGTCCCGTGCGAACTACGATTGGCGTGGTCGCGTGCGGCTGTTTCAGTTGTCGCTGAGCTTGCCCGATGACCGTGACCCGTTCGTCACGATTCCCGAAGTCGTGCTGACGGTCGATGCGGCGCGCCTGGCCGAGCGGCAGGAGGTGTTGCTGAAGGAAGTCTATCTCCGTCAGCCGATGGTCCGCGTGACGCGCGACCCGGCGGGCCGCTGGAACTACGCCGCCCTCGAGGTCAAGCCGCCTGCCGGTGGGGGCGCGCTACCCGTGCTTGAAGTGGCGCACGGCGCGGTCGAGCTCCTGTTGGCCGACGCCGCGTCCCGCACAATGGTCCGGATCCCGTGGGAGGATCTCCAGCTCGAAGCGCGGCCCGCCACGCGTGAGAGTTATTCGTTGGAACTCCGCGCGCGGCAAGCCGTCACCGGTCCGGTCATTGTGCGAGGGGAACTCTCGCCGGATGGCGCGGGGCGGTGCGACATCGACCTCGCCCTACTCCATTTCGATCGTGAAACGGTGCGGTTGGCGACCCTCGTCGCGCCGCCGCTGGAAACCCAGCTCGCCGCGCTGCGACAACGGTTGGATCAAGTCACGCCGCGCGATTCCTCCGCGACGCGGTACGCGGCGGCGGATGGATCCGGCGGGCCACCCGTCGATCCGTACGATCTGGGCGTCGCGTTCGACGGCCGGGTCTCGGTATCGCTGAGTTGGGCCGCGGGACGATTCAATCCCGATTGGCGGACGCGCCTCGAATTGACCCGAGGGGAACTGACCCATGCGCTGCTCCCCAGTCCGCTCTTCGATGTCGCGGGGGTCGTCGAGGCGTCGGCGGAGCGCGTGACGCTGACCAACTTCACCGCGCGGAATGGGCAAAGCGCGCTCGCCGGGCGGCTCGCGCTCGCCCCGGATGGCGCGCTCGAGCTGTCCGCGACCGCCACCAAGATTCCGCTCGACGAGCCGTTGATCACCCGGCTGCCCCAGGCGCTGCAACGGATCGTTCGCAGTCTGGCGTTGACGGGTACCGTCTCGGGGGAGATCGCGGTGACTCTGTCCGCGGACGGTACGCGAACGATTGACGCCGACGCCCGCTTGTACGGGGGGACCGTCCGCCACGAGCGGTTTCCATACCTCGTGCGGGATGTCACCGGCACCTTGGCGTGGCATCACGACGAGTTGACGTTGGAAGGCCAAGGCCGCGCGGGAACGCACGCCGTGACGCTCTACGGCACGATCCAACAGCCCGGCCCGACCGGCTCGGCGGCGTTCGAGATTCGCGCGCAAGACGTCACCGTCGACGACGCGCTCCTCGCGGCGCTGCCGGAGTCGGTCGCGAAAGTCGCCCGCGACCTGCGGTTCCAGGGGCGCGGCGACGTGTGGGTCCGGCTGCTGCGACCGGCGGGATGGAACCAGAAGTACGGCATCTCGTTGACGACGCAGGTCCGCGAAGCATCGTTGCAATATGTCGGCTTCCCCTATCCGATCACCGACCTGTCGGGCCGGCTCAAATGGGTGGGGGAGGTCGTCGATTTCGAAGAGCTGCGCGGCCTGCATGACGGGGCGGTCCTGACCGGTGTCGGCCGCCTGAGCCTGAAACCCGAGTCGCTGCAGCTCGAGTTGGCGGTCAACGCGGTCGCCGCCGAGTTCGATCGCGCGTTGTATACGGCGTTGCCGACGAACTTGCGCGGGGTGTGGGACACGTTCGCCCCGCGGGGGACGTTCGATGTGGCGACGCGGCTCGATTGGCGTGCCGGGCAACCGGTGCGCGTCGACGTCCCCGAGTTGCGGGTCCGTAACGGCAGCCTCGCGATGCGTGATTTCCCCTATCCGTTTCACGATCTGCGCGGCCTGTTCCGCTTCGACGGCGCGACCTCGCGCGTCACCATCGAAGAATTCACCGCCCGGCACGATGACACCCGGCTCAGTGGTCGCGGCGGGGCCGATTGTCACGCCGACGGGACCGTCACCGTCGCGCTCGCCACCTTGCATGTCGATGATTTGGTTCCCACGCCGGCGCTGCGGCGGGCGTTGCCGGAATCGCTGCGCGAGATCGTGGAGGCCCTCAATCCCCTTGGCCGCTATTCGTTCGAGGGGCCCGTCACGTTTTACGGCGATCAGGCGCGCGGCGGACTGGTGGGGGCCGATTGGAACCTGCAAGTCGTCCTGGCGGCGTGCGCGATCAATGCGGGGCTGCGCGTCGATGACATTCATGGTCGCGTCGCGGTGCGGGGACGTTGGACGCCCGAGAAGACCGAACTGACTGGGCAGCTCGAACTCGACGCCCTCGACGTCCTGGTGAATCATCAGGTGACGAATGTTCGCGGCCCGTTCCAACTCCGCGACGGCGTTTTGGTCGCGGGATCGGCGGCGCATGCGAGTTCCCAGGACGATGTCCCGGCGGGTCGCGTGCCGCTGGCGGAGCGGATCACCGGCGAGGCATTTGATGGCGAAGTGCTGCTCGACGCCGTCGTCGATCTCAACGCCGAGCCGATCTACAAGGGGGCGGTCGAACTGACCAACGCCAGCCTCGAGAAGTACGCGCAGCGACATTGGCGCGGGTCGAGCAATGTTCGCGGGCTGATGAACGGCTGGATGGAGGTCCGCGGCCGCGGGATCGAGATGGCGGGGCTCACCGGCGAAGGACAATTGCAGATCAGTCCGGCGGCGCTCTACGAACTGCCGGTTTTCCTGCAGATTTTTCAGTTGCCGCAGTTCGCTCCGATCAACCGCACCGCCTTCGACTACGCGAATTTCTTCTTTCGGCTCGCCGATGAGCGGTTCAACTTTCCATCGATCGATCTGGTGGGGAACACGATCAGTCTGAAGGGGCGGGGGGTCGTCAGTTTCGACGGCGCGGTGACGCTCGACTTCTTCACGATGCAGCCGCGCAACCAGGTCCAAGTCCCGCTGCTGCGCGAACTGGTGGGCGCGGTCAATCTGGTGAGTCAGGGCTGGCTCGCCGTGGAAGTCCGGGGGCCCATCGGCGCGCCGGTGGCCCGGGTGGTGCCGTTCCCGGTGGTCGACGAGGCGATGCGGCAGTTCCTCGGCGCGTTCGAACCCCGGCCGCGCGGTCCGCCGCCGACGTTCCGTCGGGGCGAAACGACGACCGATCGCGCGGGGGCTCAGGCGCCGCCGCGGTAGGATTCAGACGCCCAGGGAAGGCCTTCCCTGGGCGTCAACCATGAAGTGATGAAGGTGGAAACCGATGCGACATGACGGGCGACGCGTGGACGAATTGCGACCGATGCAGATTACGCGGGGGTTCACCGGGGCGGCGCCCGGCAGCGTGCTGGTGAAGGTCGGCCGCACCACGATCTTGTGCACCGCGAGCATCGACCACACGTTGCCGCCATGGAAGGCGGCCGATCCGGCGACCGCCACCGGGTGGCTCACCGCCGAGTACTGCATGCTTCCGGGGAGCACCGCGCCGCGGAAACGCCGCGAACGGGAGAAGACCGACAGCCGCTCGACCGAGATTCAGCGACTGATCGGGCGCAGCCTCCGCGCCGCGGTCGATTTCACGGCGCTGGGCCCGCGCAGCATCACCATCGACTGCGATGTACTGGAGGCCGACGGCGGCACGCGGACGGCGAGCATCACCGCCGGCTTCATCGCGCTATGCGACGCGATCGCGTCCATCCAAAGCGAGCTGACTGCCGGACCCGTGCTGGTGCGCAGCATCGCGGCGGTCAGTGTCGGGGTCGTCGCGGGAGAGCCCGTCCTCGATCTCGACTATATCGAGGACAGCCAGGCCGAAGTCGACCTGAATGTCGTGATGTCGGGCTCGGGCGAATTCATCGAAGTGCAGGGGACCGCCGAAGGGGCCCCGTTTTCCCGCGAACGGCTCGATCGGCAGCTCGATCTGGCTATCGCGGGGTGTGCCGCGCTGACTCGGTTACAGCGTGAGGTGCTGGGCGCGGCGTGGCCGTTTCCGTAGCCGTCTCGGCGACGCCGACCGCCGCCGTCGGGGCGACGAACGTCTGGACGGCGGTGACATACAACGGAATCCCCACCGCGATGTTGAACGGGAACGTGATTCCGAGCGCCATCGTCAGGTACAGGCTCGCGTCGGCCTTGGGGACGGCAAGCTGCATCGCCGCCGGCACCGCGATGTACGAGGCGCTCGCCGCCAAGACCGTCAGCAGGATCGCATCCCCTTGACTCAAACCAAGGGCATAGCTGACCCCCAGCGCGAGCCCGGCGTTCCCCAGCGGCATCAGGACCGCGAAGCCCAACAGGAACCGATCGAAGACGTTGAGCATCTGCAGCTTGCGGGCCGCGGTCAGACCCATCTCGAACAGATACAGGCACAACACCCCGGGGAAGAGCCCTTCAAACAACGGCGAAACCTTCTCCGCGCTGGTGTGGCTCATCAGCCGACCGATCGTCAGGCTGCCCAGCAGCAACAGGATCGGGCCATGCAGGACCGCGTCGTGAAAGACCTTGCGGATCGACTGTTTCTGATGGCCGTCCTCGCGACAGAAGTATTGCACCAGCATCACGCCGACGACGATCGCCGGGGCCTCCATCAGCGCCATCGCGGCGACCATGTAGCCGTGGAACTCGATCCCCAACCCCTGCAGGGCGGAGATCGCGGTAATGAAGGTGACGGCGCTGACCGAGCCGTAGGTGGCGCTGATCGCCGCCGCGTTCCAGGTGTTACACCGCGTCCGCAGGATGAAGAAGCAGTAAAGGGGGACCAGCGTCGAGAAGGCGACCGCCGCCCCGAGGACCTTCAGACTTTCCAGCGTCAGTCCGCCGTGGTTGAGCTCCATCCCCCCTTTGAGGCCGATGGCGATCACGAGAAACAGCGACAGGATTTTCGGCAACGGGGCGGGAAGCTCGAGGTCCGAGCGCAATGCCACCGCGATGAACCCGAACACGAAAAAGAGAATCGGCCCCGCAAGGAGATTCTCCGCCACCATCTGCAAATCCACGACTGGCCCGATCCCGGCGGAACGTCCACGAAGCTGCATCACCACGGGCGACCCGCCCTGCCGATCCGCACCATCGGCAAGGTCGCTACAACCCGCGGCCTGAGACTCGACGTGGCCCATTCGCCACGTCAGACCCCGCAACTCTAGATCACGTTTCCGGGAGTCGACGCACGGCAAACTCAGCGCCCAAGGAACCTTACGGGCTTGCAAGCCCGGTGGGCGGGCTGTTCGACCCGTGAAGACCTGCATCTCGCGGCCGGGGCGGGTGCCCCGGCCTAGGTCTGTGTCGGATGCTGAATAGGGTGTCTCAAGGAGCGGCGCGACGTCAGTCCGCCGTGTCTTCGATGTGGCTGCGGGTGCGATGCATCGGGACGTCTATCACATCACCGAGGGGACTGACGTCCCCCCGCTCTTGGATCACGATTTTCACCGCGTCACATGCTGCCACCGTGACGCCGGCGATAAGATGCGTCGAGGGGACATGTGATGAATTGGCGGATCGGCGGGCTGGGATTGCTGATGGTGTTCTGCGGGACGGTCGTCCCCGCGGCGGAGCCCTTCACGCTCAAACTTCCCGACTCGCTGGTCGACGCCGTGGGGGAGAACTGGGAGATGCAGACCCTCGGCGGCCGACAGTTCTGGGGCGATGTCCAGTTCTTCCATGGTTGGCGGATTCAACGCAACGTCTTTACCGGCCACTATCGGCTCCTCGACGAGAAAGACCGACGGCATGCCTCGGGATCGTTGGCGGACTGTCAGGACAAGCTACAAACGCTCCGCGCGGAACGCGGCTTGCCTCCCATGTCGGGACGCGGCGTGATTCTGCTGCATGGGATCGTGCGGTCGTCCAAATCGATCTACAAAGTCGCCGATCAACTCCGGGCGGAGGGCTTCGCGGCCTTTCCCATGGAGTACCCCAGCACGCAGATCAGCATCCCCGAAGCGGCGGAGCAGCTCGACTCGGTCATCCGCCATCTGGAGGGGGTTGAGGAACTCCATCTCGTCGGCCACAGCATGGGAGGGTTGGTGATTCGCGCGTGGTTCGATCGGCACAGCGACCCGCGGGTGAAACGAGTGGTGATGCTGGGGACCCCCAACTATGGCGCGGAACTCGCCGACTACTTCAAGCGGAATGTCCTCTTTCGGACGATCTTCGGCCCGGCGGGGCGGCAGCTTGTCACGGATGACAGCGGGCTCATTCTGAAGCTTCCGATCCCGCCGGTCGAGTTCGCGGTAATCGCCGGCGGCCGAGGTGACGGCAAAGGCTGGAACCCCCTCATCCCGGGCGACGACGACGGCACGGTGACCGTGCAAAGCGTGAGGCTCGCGGGAGCCGCCGATTCCAGCGTCATTCCGGTGTTGCATCACGCCTTGCTGGGAGATGTCGAAGTGGCCCGACAAACGGCCCGGTTCTTGAAGACCGGCGCGCTGCGCGAAAATGGTGTCAGGGAGCCCGTGGTGGTCACGAAAGATTAACGCGCTCGCCTGCGGCTCGCGGCTGATCGATTACTTCTTTTTGGTGAGGGTGGGGAGGAACTCTTCCCCCTTGAGGGTCTTACCCGTGTCGACCACGATCTTCGCGGCGAGGAATTTCGACCCCGACAGGCGACCGGTGATCGTCACGGTTTGGCCCGCCTCGATCGACTTCGGATCAGTGAGCAGGACGTCGATTCGATAGTTCGGTTCCATATAGACGGTGTATTCGTTCTTGCCGGTTGCCTTGAGATGGAGGAGGTCGTACTTCCCGTCGGCGACGTCCTCCCACCGCGCAACCTCCCCTTGCAGGTCATGCAGGTTGACGCTTTGCCCCAGCATCGGGGCCGATTTCGCCACCTTCAGCGGCGGCTTCTTGCCTGCGAACTGGGGATAGACGCTGAACACGGTCCCGAAGAAGTTGTCGTTGCTTTGGACCGCCTGGAATTTCACCGCCATCCCGGGAGCCAGGAACCCGGCGTCGCCTTGCGCCCGGATTTCCAGTTCGATTTTGGGCGTCAGGGGAAAGCTGTGGTCGTTGCCGACTTCGTCGGTGATGACCAGCGTGTTCGCCTTGCCTTTCGTCACCACTTCCTTCACCTTGCCGGTGATCATGTCCGGGGGAGGCGGACCAGCCGGCTCGGATTGCGCCGCGACGGCGAGGCTCAGACCACTCCAAGCCAACAGGCTGAGAATTCCATGGACGCGAAGGGAAGAGGGCATGGGAGGCAACTCGGTCCAACTGGGAGACGACGGGAGCCATCGACGACGGCCAATTCATTGGACGAGATCAACCGCCGGCAATCAACTCTCGGCTCCGGGATGTTCCGGGTGGTCCGCCAGCTGCGACGGAGGCCGCGGCCCCAGGTATTGGTAATACGTGCATTCGATTCGCCCGTTGTAGAGCTTCCGCCGCCGATCGGCCGGTCGCCGGAAAAACCGCTCGAACCCCGGGTGTGATGTCAGCACGTAAATCGACCACGTTTTCCAATCGGCGACCGCGTCGGCGAGATCGTCGTAGATCGCCTCCGCCGACGCCGCATCACCGATCCGCTCGCCATACGGCGGGTTGCAGATCAACACGCCGTACTCATGCGGGGTCTTCAGTTCCAACACGTCGAGCGGACGGAACTGAATGTCGCCCCCCACGCCGGCGTCGCGGGCATGGACCTCGGCGAGCTTGAGGACCGACGGATCGATATCGCTGCCGATCAGGGGATACTCGGGCTTGCCACGCAGCAGGTCTTTCGCTTCGTCGCGGGCTTCCTTCCACAATTCACGGGGAATCTGCGGCCAATCCTCGCTGAGGAATGCGCGATTCAGTCCCGGCGCGCGGTTCCGCCCGATCATCGCCGCCTCGATGGCGATCGTCCCCGAACCACAGAACGGATCCAGAAACGGGCGCTGGGCGTTCCAATAACTGAGGAGCACGAGTCCGGCGGCGGTCGTTTCCCGGAGCGGAGCGGTCCCGCCGATCCGCCGATACCCCCGCTTATGCAGGCCGTCGCCGCTGGTATCGATCGTGAGGATCGCGACGTCGCGCAGCAAAGAGACTTCGACCGGGTAGATGACTCCGGTCTCCTGGAACCAATGGCGTTGATAGGTCTTTTTGAGGCTCTCGACGATCGCCTTTTTGACCGCCTTCTGGACGCTGGGAACGTGATGGAGCGCCGAGCGAACCGACTTCGCGTCGACCGGGAAGCGGCCATCCGCCGGGATCCAGTCTTGCCAGGGG
>CAYRVS010000073.1:13020-23415 GCA_964427725.1 uncultured Planctomycetaceae bacterium
CCCATTGTCCGGTCGAACAACTGATCGAAGTCGGCGGCGGGGAAGGTGCCGACGCGAAGGAGCACCCGGTCGGCCGAGCGCAGCCACAAGTTGGTCCGGCAGATCGCCCGTTCATCCCCTAGGAACGAGACGCGACCATCCTCGACGATCTGTTCGGTGTACCCCAGGTCGCTGAGTTCGCGCGACACCACGGCCTCCAGGCCGAACGCGGCCGTGGCGATCAATTCCAGACGAGACATCGAGCGGGCGCTTTCTGGGGAAAACCTGTCACCACGAGGCATCCTACCAGTTCGCGACGGCGTCAGATACACGGCCGAACCGTTCATCGGCACTACGAGACGAGCGTTCTCTCCGGCACTCAACCGCCGGGCCGAATCCGAACACCCCGGTGTCCCCACATGTGTCAAATTCGGTTGATCACACTCGGGCCGCCGTTCATCACGCCGGTCTCATTAAGCGATCGATCGGCGTCCCTTCCGACAGCTTCAGCGGCCGACCGATCGGCGTGATCAATTCCCGCTCGTGCTCGATGTCGAGCGTCTGCAGCACCGTCGCGCAGAGATCGGGAATCGTGATCGGATCCTCGGGGTCCTTCTTCTCGCCGGTCGGGTCGGTCGCGCCGAGCACCTGACCGCTGCGGAGCCCCCCTCCGCCCAACAGGCATGAAAAGCCCGTCGGCCAGTGATCCCGCCCTTCCAGCGGGTTGATGTTCGGCGTCCGGCCGAACTCCCCGATCACCAGCACCACCGTCGATGGCAGCAAATCGCGCTCGGTCAACTCCTTGAGCAGCATCGCGATCGCGGGGTCCAGGATCCCCGCGCGGAGCGTGTGTCCGCTGAAATTGTCGGCGTGGGTGTCGAACCCATCCTGCGTCACCTCAACCGACCGCACGCCCAGTTCGATCAACCGCCGCGCGACGAGACACCCTTTCCCGAACGGGGTGTCGCCATACGCCGCCTTGACGGCGGCCGGTTCGTCCTCGAGATGGAACGCCTTGAGCTGGTCCGACGTCATCATCCGCAGCGCGGCGTCGATGGTGTGTTGATGCAACGTCGATTCGACCCGCTTCGACCGCCCCCGTTGAAACCGCTGCGAGACGACCGCCAAGCCCTGCAAGCGGCGGTCCTTTCGCGTAGGCTCCGCCATCCCGTCGAGGTTGTCCCCCTCCGAACCGGGGGCGAAGACACGGAAGGGGTCGAAGCGGTCGCCCAGATAGCCGCCGCGCGACGGGAAGGGCTGTTCCCCGAGCGCGACATACTGCGGAATTTCGATCCGCGGATCGGCATGCTCGTGGACCGCGATCGCCCCCAGCGCGGGATGGATCGTCGTCGGATCGGGGCGATAGCCGGTGCGGACGTTGTACGCCCCCCGTTCGTGATCCCCTTCCTTGGAGACCAACGACCGCAGAATCGACAAGTGATGAATCTGCTCGGCGAGCCGCGGATATTCCGAGGAGATCCGCGCCCCGGGGATCGTCGTCGGAATCGCCTGAGTGGGCCCGCCGATCTTCGTCCCGGGATGTGGATCCCACGTCTCCAACTGACTGGGCCCCCCCGCCAGCCACAAGAGCAGAAACGACTTCTGCCGCTCGGTTCCGCGACGTTCCGCCGCGCGGGGCGACAACCCGGGAACGGCGAACGAGAGCCCCAGACTCGCCGCCCATTTCAACAAGTCGCGCCGTGTCGTTGTCATGGTGTGCATCGCACATTCCCCCAGCATCACACGCGGTCGGGGCGGGTGCCCCGACCTATATCTGCTTCAACGCGTTGCGATCAACCCTCAACCCTCAACCCTCAACCCTCAACCATCAATGGTTCCAGCAGAACTCCGGCGAGTTGAACAGCGTCCAGAAGAGATCCTCCAGCACCTCCGCCCGCTCGACCAGTTCCGGCTTGGTCAGATCTTTCAGATAGAACTCCAACTCCTCCGGCGCGGGGCGCCGGCTCAGGCAGCACAAGAACGCCGTTTCGATCGCCGCTTCATGCGTGGGGGCCATCCCCGCCAGCCGCCCCGCCGCGGTGAAGGGACTTGCCTCGCCGATCTCGCGCGTGAACCGACCATTCATCCGTAACAGCGCCTGCGGGATCGTCCCCGACCGTTCGGTCAGTTCAAGCTCCCCGAGGTCGCCGTATTCCTTAAGAAAGTCCTGCTCGCGGAAAAACCGGACGATGCGGGTCACCAGATGTGAATTGCGGTCGATCGTCTTGATCGACGCCGCCTGGCACATCGCGCCGATCATTTGTTCGGGCCGCAACCGCACCAGCGGAAACGCCCCCCAACTCGCCTCCACGGCTTCGAGCCCCTCCCCGGTCTCGTACGCCGGGTGCTCCGACGAACGACGGAAGGCCTCGGACGAGACGATCAGGAAGATCAGCCGCTTCAGATCGCAGCCGTGCGCCCGGAACTTCGCGCCAAGCACGGCGAGGACATCGTGCGGATCGGCGGTCGTCGGCGGATCGGGAAGATCATCGACGGGGTCGTGCCACGGCCGGCCGAAGATCAGGCCCCACGTCCGGTTGGCGAGCGCCCGCTCGAAGCGGACGTTGTCGGCATGCGTCACCCACGCCGCCAACCGTTCGCGGGGCGAGCCGGACTCGGGCCACCAACTCTTGCCGAAGGGGACCGCCGGCGCGACGGTCCGTTCCTCCTGCGTCGTTCGGTCGGTCACCCGATATTCTTGTCCGGGCTTATTGGTGATCCCCGTCGGGCTGAGTTGCACCTCGCCATAGCACGCCGCGAGTCCCTCGAACTGCGCCTGCTTCCAATCGGCGAAGGGATGGTTGTGGCACTGCGCGCAATCGATCCGCTGCCCCAAAAACGCCCGCACGGTCCGCCCGGCGAGCTTGTTGCGATCGATCACTTCATCGCTGACCGCCTGCGTGATGAAATTCGTCGCCGGCACCCCCGTCCATAACCCATTGTCGGCGATCATTTCCCGGACCAACTCATCGAGGGGGCGATGCTGATGAAGGCCGTCGGCGAGCCATTGCGTGAACCGATCGCGCCGAAAGATGATGAACTGGCCTCCTTCGGCCCCGATGAAGCTTCGCGCCAACCGAGCCGCGAAGTAATCGGCGAACCGTCGATCGCGCAGCATCTGGATCGTCCACCGTTCGAGCCGCTGCGGGGCGGTGTCGGCCTCGAACCGGCGAATTTCCTCCAAGGACGGCAGGCTCCCGAATAACGCCAGCGACAGCCGGCGGAGAATCAAGAGGTCGTCGGCCGGTTCCGCGACGACCACCCCGCGGTCCCGCCAGATCCGCTCGAGCACGGCGTTGACTTCCGCGACTTCGGCAGAGGCTTCAGCCAATTCGCCGGCGTCGGGAGCGGGGGGGATCGGATGGACCGGGCTACGCGCGGCCCCGCCGACCAGCACCAAGATCCCTGCCACCACGGTCAGGGGAAGAATCACGGTCAAAATGCGGGACCAGGGTGGCATGAGTGCGCCTTGTCGGCAGCGGGGAAGGGCTCGTGGCGGGGATGTCACACCATGTCGCCGGACAGCAGGCAGCCGGCCGAGTGGAACTACGGATATTACCTGATCTTTGAGCGAACGGTTTCGGCGTCGCATGTCACGACCGCCGATCGCCACCCCGAGTCTTCCGGGAAGTTCGATCCGCCGGTCGTTTGACGATCCGTGGGGGAGTCGTTATTCTCCCGGACTGGTCTCGCTTCGGGGAGATCGTATCGACTGCGCCAGCCTTGTCGTACTGGCAAATTGGCGGTTCGATGCACATCGGACAGATGAAGCACAAGTTCTTGGCTGATCAACAGTTAGAGGGCTCCGGCGGCGGAGTCTGGGAGTCGGCGACGTGTCGGAAATCGTGATCAAGGATTTTCTGGACGCAGGGATTCACTACGGGCACCGGACCAGCCGGTGGAACCCGAAGATGCGTCCGTACATCTACGGTCGCCGCAACCTGATCCATATCATCGACATCAAGGAAACCGTCCGCGGCCTCTTGCGGGCCAAGCGGTACCTCGGTAAGGTCGCGTCCCAGGGGAGTCTGATTCTCTTCGTCGGGACCAAGAAGCAGGCCTCCGACAACATTCGCGATCTTGCGACCGCGTGCGGCATGCCGTACGTCGATTATCGCTGGCTTGGCGGCCTCTTCACCAATTTCCGGACGATCCGCAGCCGGCTCAAGCGGCTGGAGGAACTCGATCGCATTTTCGAGTCGGGCGAAATCGACACCTACTCGAAGAAGCGGCAATCGGCCCTGATTCGCGAGCGGCGCAAGATGCACCGTAACCTCAACGGGCTGCGGCACATGAACCGCCTGCCGGAAGCGATCGTCATGGTCGATCCGCGCAAGGAACACAACGCGGTTCACGAAGCCCGTCTTATGGGGATCAAGGTCGTCGCGCTGCTCGACACCGACTGCAATCCCGATGACGTCGACCTGCCGATCCCCGGCAACGACGACAGCATCCGCTCGATTCAGTTGGTCCTGCAGCACCTCGCCGCCGCCATCACGGAAGGGCGCGGAGCGCTTCCCAAAGAAGTGACCGAACAGCAGGTCGTCGAAGAGCAATACAAGCCGGTCCCCTCGCTGTAAGTCTCAGGGGAGCGAGTCCGGTCTTCGGAGGGATCGTCTTCCGTGAGCCCCTTCGCTCCGGTCGAAGTCGGTGCACTGCGAGCCCCTTGACGACGACCTCTCGATTGAGGCGTGGTCGAACCGTTCCGCAGGCGAACGTGTCCGAAGGGGGCGCGAGAGTCGGGCTGGTCGGAGATCGCCCTCACTCCCCTGAGTTGGAAACAAGGCAAACCGTCGCGGTCCAGTCCCGCGACCCCCTGGAGTTCGCGAACATGGCCGAGATTTCCGCCCAAGCCGTCAAGGATCTGCGCGACAAGACCAACCTCCCCATGATGGAGGTTAAGAAGGCCCTGGTCGAAGCCGGCGGCGATGAGGCGAAGGCGATTGAAATCCTCCGCCGCAATGTCGGCAAGGTGATGCTGAAGCGGGCCGAAAACGCCACGAGCGAAGGGCTCGTCCGCGCGATCACCACACCGGACGGCAAGCTCGGGGCGATGATCGAACTCCAATGCGAATCGGCACCCGTCGCGAAGGCCGACGATTTTGTCTTCCTCGCCGACCAATGCGTCAAGCAGCTCCTCACCGGTCCTGGAGCCGACACGCCGGAAGCGCTCTTGGCCCAAACCGCGCCCGACAAGCCGGGCGTCACGTTGCAGGCGCTGCTCGACGACGTGGTCAACAAGATTCGCGAGAAGATCGTTCTCGCCCGCGTCAGCCGAGCCGCCGGTCCTGTCGGGGCCTATGTCCACCACGACGGCAAGACGGGGGTCCTGATGTTCGCGACGGGGGACAACGCCGCCGCTCCGGTGCTCCGTGACGTGGCGATGCACGTCGCCGCCTTGCGGCCCGCCGTCACCCTCCCCGAAGAGCTGCCGGCCGACACCGTGAAGGCGGAACGCGAACGACTCACTGCCGAAGCCGCCGCCTCGGGCAAGCCCGCCAACATCGTCGAAAAGATCGTCGACGGCCGGATGAAGACCTACTACGGCGAACAGGGCGTCCTGACCTTCCAACCGTTCGCCAAGGACGACAGCAAGACCGTCAGCCAGGCCCTCGCCGAAGCGGGTCTTAAGGGGACCAAGTTCACCCGCTGGGTTCTCGGCAATTAAGCCGCGGTTGGCCTCATGAACCATCCACAGACCCCGTCGTAACCCGACGGGGTCTGTTCGTTCCGAGACAGGAAACGCGGGTCTCACCGCGCCTGGGACAACGCCTGGCGCACGGTCGCCAACTCGTCCGCCGTCAACGCGCGGTCATAGAGCCGAACATCCGCAAGGCTTCCCGCGAGGACCTCGTGCGGGCCCCGACCGATCCACAGCGGGGCGTCCGTCGCCAGATTCCATTCCGCGCTCGCGGCAAGTTCGTTCCTTGCCACCTCGGTGCCATCCAACATCAGGGTCAACGTCCCGCCCGCGCGCACGGCGGCCACATGACGCCATCCACCGGGAAGACTGGTTCCGGCTTGAGCCAGCACGCCGAACGACGTCGCGTGGATCCGTCCGCTAGGCAGCGTGCTGACGTAGACCCGCCCGCCATGCTCGGCCATCGTCCAGGCCCGGCGGTACTTGACGTCGGGCGTCGGATCGAGCTGCGTCAACCGCCGCCACGTCGCATCGTGCTGATACGCGTAGACCTCGGCGAGGGGCAACGTCCCCCCCAGCAATCGCCCGTTGTGGGCGATCATTCCCATGACCTCCAGCTCCTCCCCCAACCGGCCGACATCCTCGTAGTCATTGAGATCGCGATAGCGATAGACCCGCCCGCTGGGCCACGTGCCGACGTACAACTCCCCGTCATAGACGCAGAACGAATAGGTCTGCGTGTTTTCGCCCAACCGGCCCGCATCGATCCAGGTCTCCCCATCGAACCGATAGACGTGACCGCCGTCGTAGCTGCTGCCGAACAGATACCCGTCATGCACCGCGAGGGCCACGACCCGTTTCCCGTCAGGCGTTCCCGCGCTGATCCATTCGGTCCCCCCCGCGTATCGATGGAACCCGGCGGGACGATAGAGCGACGAGGCATAGAGCGCGCCGCGATAAACGACGAACCCGCCGATCGCCTCGGTCTCCGGCAGCCGACCACAATCGATCCAACGTCGCTCTCCCGCATAACGAAAGATCCGGCCGCCGAGCGTGGTATTGGGGGATTCCGGCAGCGACGACCCCGCGACGCGATACTTCCCCGTCCCGGCGTAGAGCGCCCCCTCGAAAACCGCGAGCGCGGTGACGCTGTTACTCCCATCCGGCGCGCCGCAATCGATCCACGTCTGATCGCCGCCGTACCGATAGACCCGGCCCGCTTGCCCCGCATCGGGTTCACACGTCGCGGCATAGAGCGCCCCTTCGTGTTCCGCGAGGCCGAACGCCAGCAACGCCGCGCCGGGCCGCCCGCAATCGACCCACTCCCCTTGATGGTCGGCGTCGATGCCGAACTGCAGTTGCCGTTCGTTCGCGACACTGGTCGTCACGGCGGAGGTCTTCACACCGACCCACCAACCCTGGCGCGAGCGGGGATCGAACCGGCTGATCAGATCCCCGGGAACATCGGCACTTCCTTCGGGGACCTCGACCCATGCGGAGAACGTGAAGTCGCCAGCGGTCTGCTGTCCCAACCGATCCCCGGCGAGCGACAGCCACGCCTCACGACCATCCAACTTCACCGCAGTGCTCGCTTCACCCGTCGGTCCCGTCGCGGAAAAGTCAATCGGCCCATGGGTCTGCAGATGCCACGCATGCGGACCGAGATCCTTCGCATCCCCTCGCAGCGGCCAATGGGCCACAATCCCGGCCGGCTCCGCGGCGGGAACCAACCCCGCGACACCGAGCCACACGATCGCAAGCCACAGGGACCGATCACCCAACACCATCGCAAGCCCCTTGTCAGGCGGAAGTTCTCCCGGCGCAAAGGATGCGAGGCCATCCATGTGCCGAGAGTCCAGCCTAACCGGAACATGCCGACGGCGACCACCCTCTTGACGTGTGGTCCCCCATACGCGTCGCGGTCGCAATCAGGTATCGAGTGATCGCACTTGAAAGAGCGGCGCGGCATCAGCCCGCCGTGTCAACCCCCAGACTCACGGCGCCGATCATGGAGATCGACCCGGCCGCATCAACCAACCCAGACACGGATGGGATGCCTCGCCTCACCCCACGGGTTGCAGGTGCCCAGTCGGGATGGCGGCCAAGTGTTTGGCCTGGGCCGCCGACGTGTCGCACGACAGCGTCATCCGCACCGACCAGCGCCCATCCTGCGGAGCGAGGAATTCCCAGTGAGGCACCACCGCGACGCTTTGGTGGACCAACTCAAAGCCCCCTTCGGACTGGCTGACGGTCTGAATCGGCATCGTCCAGAGCGCCCCGGGCTCCGAGAGCTCGAGCGCGACATCCAGCCCCAGCCATTCATCGACGAGGCCGATCCGGCTGGTCGCCGCGAGATTGAGCCGCGCGTCGAGTTGGCCCAGCCGTTGACCGTATTCGTCGTAGAAGTAGCGGTCGCTCGCGCCGCCGGCCATCGCCGCGAAGTTGAACTCGACGCCGAAATGGAACGGCAGTCCGGCGGGGAGCCGGTCGAGTTCGTAGAGCACTTCAAGCGTGCCGCTGCGGTCGGCGGCGAGGGTCACCGTCTTCGCGACCTGGACCTGATAGGGACCGACATGCCCGTCGCGCCATTGCCTCGCTTCGACCCGTTCCGGGCCCCGCCGCAATAGCGACTGATAGACCGCCTCGACGAAGTCGCCGACGTGGCCATGACCGTTGGCGAACGCCTCATATGACAACGCGGGTTGCAGGAAATGATCGACGAGGCTTTTGCGCGGCCAGCGGTCGTACTGCAGCTTCTGATCGAGATCGGCCTGCTTGAAGGCGACCGCGCCGTTGGGATCGACGCCCCCGCCCGTGCCGACCGTCGCGTGCCCGGCATGAGCGCGGACCTTGTCGTGATAGGGTTCGTAACGACGATTGAGGGTCGCCAGGAGGTTCGTGGCGATCGGGCGAAGATCGAGTTCGTACAGATGCCCGCCGCGACCGGGGGAAAGGAACGCCACCAGCCGATCGCTCGCCAAGCGCAGCTCTTTCCGCGCGTCGCAATTGAAGTCTTCCGCCTCGGCGTGGACCCAACGCCCGCGCCTGCCGGCGACTTCCTCCAAAGCGGTATCAGCCTGAATGAGATGGCGATAGACCGCGTTGCGGAGATGCGGCAGATAGAGGCCCCCGAACGCCCCGTGCCAGTACGGACAATTGCACTGCGCCCGATAGAGATCGGCCCGCGCCAGCGGCAAGCGACCCGACTCGCGATGCCGTCGGTCCTGAACCAACGTGTCGAGGCGGCGGCTGACGTCGAGCATCCGGGTATACATCTCGTTCGCTTCGGGGTACTTCACCAAAAAGTTACGCCAGAAGCCGGCGCGCCAGAACTGTTGCAGGCGATGCCCTTCGGGATGCTGCGTGATCGTGTCGCGTAGCCGGCGCTGTTCGTTTTGCTTTTCGGCCGGGAGAGCCCATTCCGTCATTTCGCGGTAGCTCCCGTCGGGCAGATACTGCCGACCCAGCGGCGAGACATGATCGACCGCCTCGGCGAACGTCGTCACCTTCAGCCAGCCGCTGTTCTCGCGGAGCGCTTGGAAGAACCGCCGCAACCATTGCTCGCCATAGACCAGCGACTTCGAGCCGGGCCAGACGCCGAACTTCTCGCCGTCGTCGCCGAAGACGAGGATCGCGTTGGGATGCCGCTCGGCGATGTACCGGCAATGGTCGATCGTCTCGTACGGATCACGGAACGGAATCAGGTACCGCAGCCGTTCGCTCCCCGCGAAGACCTTGAGCAGCCGCCCGTCACTTTCCGTGAGGTGGTAGCCGTGGAGCTGCTGATCATCGAGGCCGGCGGCGCGGAAATGGGAGTCGTCGAGCAGCGTGTATTCCAGTCCGGCCTCGGCGATGTCGCTCGCGAACGACTGCTCCCAGACCCGTTCGGGGACCCACATTCCGCGGATCGGGACGCCGAACGTCTGCTCGAGGAATCGCTTGTAGGCCCGCATCTGTCCGATGCGGTCACGCCGCGGGATGCAGGCGAGAATCGGTTCAAAGAAGGGGCCGCCGAGGATTTCGACCTGCCCGCGCGCGGCGAGTTGCCGCAGCGACTGGACGTATTCGGGATGGGCCTCGACCAGCCATTCGAGCAGACTCCCCGAATTGTGAATCACCACGGGAAGTTCGGGAAACTCCTGGAGCAAACCGAGGAACGGGGCGTAACTGTCCTGATAGGCGTGTTCGAAGACGCCGGAGAAATTTCCGATCGGTTGGTGGTTATGGAGCGCCACCACGAGGCGGATTCGACCCGTCATGCATCCATCCCTGGTCGCCCCATCCCGGCGGGGCAACGGTCTGAGTCGCCGCGTTCCTGCGTCGACCTGCGGATCCGTGGTTCGCGGCGCCGACGAACCGCCCCGTGCCTGTGGTCCAGTTCCCGGGACAGACCGGTGGCCCGAGCCCCAGCGGGGGGATCACACCGCAAGATCGTCAATATCCGCACGTGACTTCAACGATTCCGCGGGGATCGCGAGCTTTCGCTCAAGTCGCAGGGGAGCCGTTTCACGCGGATTGGGGAGATGCCCATCAGAGAGCGGCGCGACGTCAGTCCGCCGTGTCTTCCGTGTGACGCGGGTCGGGCCGAGAAGGATCTCGTCACCGGGGCAGGGCTTTCGCTTGATGGAAACTGGGGCTTCGTGATGCGTCTAGTGACGAGAGCCAAGAGTCTAGTGCCAGAGAAAACCCCTGATTCCGACGGCATTTCTTGTTCTAGAGCCTAGGCTGTGTTGACAGTCACTCCGAGCATGACGAGGGACGCGGCGAGGTGCACC
>CAYRVS010000074.1:0-23338 GCA_964427725.1 uncultured Planctomycetaceae bacterium
TTTCTGCTGAATCGAAATCGACGGCGCGAGCCCCGTGATCGCGTCGACGTCGGGCTTCGGCATCTGCCCCAGAAACTGCCGCGCGTAACTCGACAGCGATTCGACATACCGCCGCTGCCCCTCGGCGTATAACGTGTCGAACGCCAGCGAACTTTTGCCCGAGCCGCTGACCCCCGTCATGACGATCAGTTTGTTGCGGGGCAACGTCAGCGAGACGTTCTGCAGGTTGTGTTCGCGGGCGCCGCGGATCACGATCGGCGAATCGGTCATCGAACCACTTCTTCCGGGGGGTGGCCGGCCAGGCGGAATGCCACACGGGAGTATTCAGCCCGCGTCTCGGACCGGCAAGTGAACGTCGCCGGGACGGCGGAGACTCCGCGCCATGCCCTGCTTCGCGCTGTCCGGAGCCTTCAGTCGCGTTTCAGGAGGTCCATCAGCTCCCCCACCGAGTGATGCGCCTCCAGCGGGTGCCGCAGCCGCCGAGTCAGATGCAACCGATACGTGTTGCAGCGGCCTTGCTTCTCGACGTCGACGAAGCCCGCGGCGACCAGCTCGGCGACGATCTTCTGCACCATCCGCTCGGTGATGCCGACCAGCTCGGCGACGTCGCGCAGCCGGATCGACGGATCGCGCGACAGACACAACAGCACGTGGGTGTGGTTGGTCAGGAAGGTCCACCCGGCCGGCTTGACGGGTTCGGCGGGACGCGGGGCGCGCGGCGCGGATTTTTTTTTCATGACGGACTCTTGCCGCGGCGACGGATGGACGATACAAAATACACGTAATACGTTTCGCGTATTATCTGTCACCTGAATTCTAGCCGCCCGGACCCGGAGCCACCATGCTGGAAATCCTGCAGATCAACCTCCTCTCGCCCCTGTGCCTGGCCTTCGCGCTGGGGGTGGTGGCCCGCGTGGTCCACAGCGAGTTGAGTCTGCCCCGCGATCTGTACGCCTCGCTGTCGATCTATCTGCTGCTGGCGATCGGGCTGAAAGGGGGCGTCGAACTGTCCCACAGCGAGTTCTCCGCGATCATCTGGCCCGCGCTCGCCACCCTCACGTTGGGCTGTCTGACCCCCGTCACGTCGTTCCTCACCCTGCGGAAACTCGGACGGTTCAGCATCTCCGACGCCGCCGGCATCGCCGCCCACTACGGGTCGGTCTCCGCCGTCACCTTCATCGCCGCCCAGCAGTTCGTCACGATGATGCAGGCCCCGGCGGAAGGCTTCATGCCGACGCTGCTCACCGTCCTCGAGATCCCCGGGATCTACATCGCGCTGGCGATCGGCGCGATTCTGCTCGCCCGCGATCCCGCCGCCGAGGATCCCTACCGCGTCACCGACGTCCCGCAACGGCCGCTGAAGGAGGTCGTGCATGAAGTCCTGACCGCCCGCTCGATGATGCTCCTCGTCGGGGGCTTGGTGATCGGTTGTCTGGTCGGCTCGAAAGGTTATGAACCGGTCAAACCCTTCTTCGAGGGGATGTTCAAGGGAGCCCTCACGCTCTTCCTGCTCGACATGGGGCTCTCGGCGGGCTCGCGGCTCGGCGACCTCCGCCAAGCCGGAGCGTTCCTCCTCGGCTTCGGGATGATCATGCCGTTGATCCATGGCACGCTGGGGGCGGTCCTCGGGGCGTGGTCGGGACTGAGTCTCGGCGGGACCACGGTCCTCGCCACGATGGCGGCGAGCGCGTCCTACATCGCCGCCCCTCCCGCCGTCCGCATGACGCTTCCCAAAGCGAATCCCACCTACTACCTGACCGCGGCGCTCGCGATCACCTTCCCCTTCAATCTCCTGGCGGGAATTCCCGTCTACTTCTACGTCTCGAAAGTGATGATCGGCTACTTCGGCGGAACGGCCGCCTGATGCTTGGCCTTCTCCACCCGATTCCTACTCCGTCCACCGGCCCTGACCTCACCCTTCACGATTCCGGGAGCGCTCCGCCATGCCGATCAACACGACTCCGCTGACCCTGGTGACGATCGTCGCCGAAGTCGCGGTCAAGGAACGGCTGATCGACGACCTGCAAGCCGCCGGGGCCAAGGGCTACACCCTGACCGAGGTCGAAGGGGAAGGCTCGCGCCACCGCCGCGTCAGCGACCTGCTCGGGGCCAACGTCAAACTGGAAACCGTCGTCTCGGCGGCCGTCGCCGACAAACTGATGACGCTGCTCGCCGGGGAGTATTTCCCCAACTACGCGGTGCTCGCCTACACGTCCGTGGTCCATGTCATTCGAGGGGAAAAGTATGTCTGAAACGCATGGGTCCGAGGGGTCGAGTCTCGGCGGGCTGTCACGGCGCACGGCGCTCGGAGGACTCTTCGCCGCCGGTCTGTATGCGGGGTTCGGCGGCCTGGTGGAGGCCCGCCAGGGGCAGGCCGATCCCGAACCGGAGAATCCTCAAGAGGCGCTCGCGCGGCTGTACGCGGGGAACGCGCGGTTCGCCGCCGGAACGCCGCTCGAAGCGCACCGCGACCGAAACCGCATGCGCGAGATCGCCGGCAAGCAGACCCCGTTCGCCGCGTTCCTGGGCTGCGCCGATTCCCGCGTGCCGATCGAGTTCGTCTTCGATCAAGGGTTCGGCGACCTGTTCGTCACCCGCATCGCCGGCAACGTCGCCTCCAGCGAGAACGTCGGCAGCCTCGAGTTCGGCACGCTGGTGCTGGGGGCGAAAGTCTTGTACGTCCTCGGTCACTCCTCCTGCGGGGCGGTCTCGGCGACGATCGACCGCGGCGATGTCCCGGGGCAAATCAGCGGGTTGTTTCAACACATCCGTCCGGCCGTGAAAGCGGCGAAGGGGGAGCTCAACGCGGCGATCCTCGAAAACGTCCGCATCCAGGCGACGGTCCTCGCCGAGTCGTCCCCGGTGATCGCGCGGCTGGTTCGTGAGAAAGCGTTGATCGTCGCCGGCGGCGTCTACGACTTGAAGACGGGCCAGGTCACCCCCGTGGAAATTCCGGGGCTGTAATCCCGCATTCACCGCCGCGGACTCATGGTCGGCAGCGAGCCGTCCCCTCTCGTCCACGCCGTCGTCATCGGATAAGATTTCCTTGATGGTTGCGACGAGAGGGGCAGCGTGGTGCGATACGTCTGGCTGGTCATCGTCATCTTGGGCGGGTGGGGCTCCGTGATGTGGGCGACACCTCCGGTCGCGGAGCCGTTGTTCGAGACCGACATCCTCCCGATCCTGCGGGCTCATTGCTTCAGTTGTCATGGCGAAGGGGAGCGGCTTGAGGGGGGGCTGGATCTGCGGCTGGTCCGCACGCTCCTGAAGGGAGGCGAGTCCGGGCCGGCGGTCGTCGCGGGGCGACATGCGGAGAGTCCGCTGCATCAACGGGTCGCCGCGCGCGAGATGCCGCCCGAGGGGAAAACGCCCCTGAGCGCGGCCCAATTGGCGATCATCACCCGCTGGATCGATGCGGGGGCGAAGACGCGACGCGATGAATCGGCCGGTGTCCCCTCCAGTTGGATCACTCCCGAAGATCGCGCCTTCTGGTCGTTTCAACCCGTCCGTCGCCCGGCGGTTCCCGCGACCGATCGCGGCGGCGCGCCGATCGATCGTTTTGTCGACGCCGCGTTGGCGGAACGGGGTTTGGCGCGGACCACACAAGCCGATCCGCGGACCTTGCTGCGTCGGTTGTCGTACACGTTGATCGGATTGCCGCCGAGCCGCGACGACGTCGAGTCGTTCGCGGCCGATCCGAGTCCCGCGCGGTACGCCATGCTGGTCGAAGCGGGATTGGCTTCGCCTCAATTCGGCGAGCGGTGGAGCCGGATGTGGCTCGATCTGGTGCGGTATGTCGACCAGACCCCCGACTATCTGACCAGCGCCGAGCGGGCGTGGCTCTACCGCGATTGGATCGTGGAGGCCTTCAATGCCGATCGCCGCTACGACGAGTTCGTCCGCCTGCAACTTGCCGCCGACCTGCTGGAAGGGGTCGCCCCCGAGGATTACGCGGCGCTGGGCTTGTTGGGGCTCAGCCCGACGTACTGGAAGGAGTTGCGGCTGGCCCCCAGCGTGATCGAAACGATCGTCGCCGATGAATGGGACGAACGGATCGACGCCGTCACGCGGACGTTCCTGGGGCTGACGGTCTCGTGCGCGCGGTGCCACAATCACAAGTTCGATCCGATCACGATCGACGACTACTACGCCCTCGCGGGGGTGATGGCGAGCACGCGGCTGACGGAACGCCCGCTGCTCCCCGGGCCCCTCGCCGACGAAGTCCGCGCCGCGCGGGCCGAGGTCGCCGGGTGGGAGCAGACGATCCAGCAACTCACGATGGCGTCGGGCGGCGAGGCGCTCTCGGCGGAGACGGCGACGCTGACCACGAAGAAACAGCGGCGGCAGGCGAGCACGCCCCACTATCACGACCCGTGGGCCCATGTCGTCGATGACGCGTTGATCATGGTCTTGCCCGATGGGACCGACGCCACGCGGGTCGAGTACCGCCCCGGCATGACGGCGGATGTTCCCGTCTTCCGGCGCGGGAACGTGACCGATCGCGGGGCGATCGTTCCCCGGCGGTTCCTGGAAGTGCTGTCGAGGGATGAGCCGGTCCCGTTCCGCCATGGGAGCGGACGCGCGGAGTTGGCCGACGCCATTCTCACACAAGGGGAAGGACTCGCGGCGCGGGTGTTCGTCAATCGGGTTTGGGCGCAAATCTTCGGACGCGGGTTGGTCGCCACCCCCAGTGATTTCGGACGTCAGGGAGACCGCCCGACTCATCCCGAACTGCTCGAATACCTTGCGGCACGGTTCGTTGAACGGGGCTGGTCGCTGAAAACGCTGATCCGCGAGATCGTCTTGTCCGAGACGTTTCAGCAGTCGAGTATCGCCGCGCCGGCGGGCGTCGAAATCGACCCCGATGCCCGGTGGCTCAGCCGGTTTCCCCGCGTCGCCTCGAGATCGAACCGTGGCGCGACACGCTGCTGGTCGCGCTGGGGGAACTCGATGATCGGATCGGTGGACCGGCGCAGTCGCTCGAATCGCCGACGTTCCAACGCCGGACGTTGTATGGCCGCGTGGTCCGGGAGGAGCTCGATCCGCTGCTGCGACTGTTCGACTTCCCCGAGGCGTCGGTCCACAGCCCGGCGCGCGAGCCGACGACGACCCCGGTCCAACAGTTGTTCGTGCTCAACGGCCCCTTGATGCAGCATTGGTCGAAGCGCTTCGCCGGGCGGTTGATGACGCTGCCCGATGATGACGACGCACGGATCACCGCGGCGTACCATTGGCTGCTGCAACGCGAACCGACCGAGCGCGAACGGGCCCAAGGCCGTGACTTTCTATCAACGGTGGCCGATGTCGAAGCCGAGCGTTGGTCGGCGTATGCCCAGGTGTTGCTGGGGCTGAACGAAGTCTTGTTCCTGGAATAAGGTCGATCCGATGCCCCCCGAGAGCTTGTCGCGCCGCAGTCTGATCGCCCGGACCGGAGGAGGCTTGGGAGCGCTGGGTCTGGCGCAACTCTTGGCCGCGCCCACGACCGCCGCGCCGCGACCCGGCCATGGCCCGCCCCGCGCCAAACGGATCATCCAGCTCTTTATGAACGGCGGGCCGTTCGGTCCCGATTTCTTCGATCCCAAGCCCGCGCTGGAACGGTTCGCCGGACAACGTCCCGAGTCGGTCGAGTTGCGGACCGAACGGAAGACGGCGGGGCTGCTTCCTTCGCCGTTCGCTTATCGCCCCGCCGGGGAGAGCGGCGTGCCGGTGAGCGAGTTGCTCCCCCGATTCGCGACGCAGATCGACGACGTCTGCATCCTGAAGTCGGTCTATACCGACAACCCGAATCATGGCCCCGCGCTCCATCTGATGAACAACGGGATCGTCCTGCCGACGCGGCCGAGTCTGGGCTCATGGCTGCTGTATGGACTCGGGGTCGACAACGAGAACCTGCCGGGCTACGTCGTCCTGTGTCCGGGACGGCCCGTCCGGTTCGCCACGTTGTGGAGCAGCGCCTTTCTGCCGGCGGAGTATCAGGGGACCTACGTCAATCATTCCGATCTCGCGACCGAGAAGCTGATTCCGAATCTGCAAGGGGCCCGCCCCGCCGACCTTCAGCGCAGGCAACTCGACCTGCTGAAATCGCTCAATGAAGGCCATCTCGCGCCGCGTGGCGAAGACCGCCAGCTCGCCGCGCGGATCCAGGCGATGGAGACGGCGTTCCGCATGCAGACCGCCGCGACCGACGCCTTCGATCTCGCCCGCGAACCGCAGTTCATCCGCGAAGAGTACGGCGGCGGCCACTTCGCGAATGCCTGTCTGATGGCCCGCCGCCTCGCCGAACGCGGCGTCCGGATGACGCAGATTTACTACGGCAATGGTCAGCCGTGGGATACGCACGGCGACCATCACAACCAAGTCCGTAATCTCGCCAAAGACATCGACCAGCCGATGACCGCGCTCCTCAACGACCTGCGGCGTCGCGGATTGCTTGAGGAGACGCTCGTCGTCTGGGGGGGCGAGTTCGGTCGCACGCCGACTTCTGAAAACGGCAACGGCCGCGATCACAACCACTATGGGTTCTGCATGTGGCTTGCGGGGGGCGGGGTTCGCGGCGGCATGACCTACGGCGAGACCGATGAATTCGGCTTCCGTGCCGCTGTCAATCCGGTCCACATCCACGACCTCCACGCGACGCTGCTGCACCTGTTGGGGCTCGACCACACCCAACTCACCTATCGCTACGCCGGCCGCGACTTCCGCCTGACCGACGTCCACGGCCGCGTCCTGCGGGAAGTGGTCGCGTGATCGGCGCGGGCCCCTCGGATGACGACGAAGATTGGGGATCGCTCCGCTCCGATCATCCGGGCCGGCCTCCCCCCGCCCTCACTCTTCGTTCACCGCCACATCGTCGTCATCACGAGCCGAGGCGGCGAGGTCGTCGTAGAACCGCAGCAGCTTGACGTCGAGGCGTGCGGCGTCGAGGCCGAACGACCGCTCGAAGTCGGCGAGCCGGTCCTGCGGCGTGTACTCCACCAGCGGATCGCGCTCGGCGAGCAGCTTGAGGTATCGTGCGTACTCCGAACCCCGCGTCTCCAGCAGGAAAAACGTCAGCGCCCACGATTCGGAATAGGCGTCAAGCACCGCCGATTGGAATCCTGAGTCCTGCGCGATCAGGTTCGGCAACGACGTCTTCACCCGCCGCGCGCGGCTTTGCTGGAACCAACCGTAGCGGCTGCGATTGACCCGCGCGAGCGGCAGCCGTGAGCGATCATTCCGACGAACCGCCTCGACCTCGAACGCCGTCGCGAGCCCTTCCACGACCCATTTCGGGTTTGTGCCGATCCGTGAATGAATGCCGGTGTTGAAGGCGACCTGATGGACCGCCTCGTGCAGGATCGTGCCATCGAGCCCCGACGTCGTCGAGTGGCCTTCCGCCGCCGAGTCATACAGCGCCACGCGGTTCGACGTGGGGAGATAATATCCCCGCAGTCCCGGCTGCGGCTGGACCCCTTCCGACAGGCAGTATTCGATGAACGCCGCCTCGTGCGGAAAGACCAGCGCCACCAGCGGGAATTCCGGGTCGCGCATCTTGAAGCCGCGCGCGGAGAAGGTCACCACGAACTGCCGATACAACTCTTCAAACAACGTCGCATAGCGGCCATCCACCCCCTTCGCCGACACGACCAGGTAGTGGGCGGTCGTGCCGACCGTGTAGCCGTCGAACTCGCGCCGTAATTGATCCCGCAGCTCGATCGTCGAATAGGGTTTGAAGTTGCCCAGGACTTCATAGTCGGTGACGTCCCCGAGGCGGATCGTCGACAGCCGACCATCCCGTTCGAGGAACCAGCCGTGACTGGCGTCGCTCGTTCGTACGGTCCCGGTCCGCTCGCCTCCATCGATCGTGATGCGGACCATCTTCCCGGCCCACGCCGAAGCGGGGGACAGGCCGCTCAGCCCCAGGCTGACCAACAGCATCAGTCGACACGTCATGGGAGGATTCCGCCGAAAGTTTTGTCGACGCCCATATTGGGGGTCCCATGGGCTTCGCCGGTGCAATGTCTCTTGGATGTCCATGGAGAGAGTCCCTTCGCGGAGCCGTTGGCTCACCCCCGGTCGTTGATTGCCACGAAGTCCGTGACGAGGTGGGATGTTGGCACACCGTCACGGGATTGTGCCGATCGTTATGCCACCTCCACCGCCGCAAGAAGATCGATTTCCCGCGCCACCTCCGCCAAGACTTGCCGCAGTTCCTCGGGTTGAATCGGCTTCGTGATGTAGCCGTCCATTCCCGCGTCGAGGCACACCTCTTTGTATCCCTGAATCGCATGGGCGGTCATCGCGTAGATCGGGACGTGCGCCCCGTTGCCGCTCGCCGCTTCGCGGAGCCGAATCGCTTTGGTCGCCGAGAGTCCGTCGAGGATCGGCATCTCGACGTCGAGCAGCAGGACTTCGTAGCCTCCTTGTTCCCAGGCCTCGACCGCCGCCTGCCCATCGTCGACCGCCGTCACCTCGTGACCGTCGAGCTCCAACAGCCCGATCGCCACTTCCTGATTCACCAGGCTGTCGTCGGCGAGCAAAATCCGCAGCGGCCGACCGACGGCTTGATCTTCGGCGCGGTTTGTCGTCGCGGCCGTTTGGTCACCGTCTTCGCTCGCCAGAAGTTTGGCGAGCGCCGCCACGACCTCGCGCGGTTTCGCCGGCTTGGTCAGCGTCATCACCCGCTCCAACCCGCGGCAGCGATCGATCGCCGCGATGTTCCCCGCCGGCAGCACCACCACGATGGGGACCCGCAGATTCATCGCCGGGCCGCTCAGTCGTTCGGCGAGTTCCAGCGCCGCCTCGTCGTTCGCGCCGACTTCAATCACCAAACCTTGCGGCCGATTCGGTCCGTTCATCCGCCACATCACCGCCATGATGGCGTCCTGCGGCGACTTGACCCCTTCCACATCCGCCCCGGCCGCGACCAACGTCTCGACATGCACCTTGCGGGCTTCGTCGTGCGTCGCGATCACCAACAATGGCTTGCCGGTCAGCGGCGCCTCCACGGTCGGCGGTTCGGTCTCCTCCACGGGCGTAAGCGGAACGAGGACATGGAACGTGCTCCCTTGTCCGAACTCGCTTTCGACCCAGATGCGGCCCCCCATCAAATGGGTGAGCTGCGACGAGATCGACAGGCCCAGTCCCGTCCCGCCGAACCGCCGCGTGATCGAGCTGTCGCTTTGCCGGAAGGCCTCGAAGATCGTCGACTGTTTTTCCTTGCGGATCCCGATGCCCGTGTCACGCACGGCGAGATGGAGCGCGGGGGCGTCGTCGAGCAGGCCCCCCGAGACGGTGACGGTCACGCCCCCCTGCTCGGTGAACTTCAGGCCGTTCCCGACGAGGTTGACCACGATCTGCCGCAGTCGCCCGGGATCCCCCAGCAGCCGCGCGGGAACGTCGGGCGTCACGCGGCAGACCAGATCGAGCCCCTTCTTGGACGCGTTGACGGCGAGCAACCGGCAGGCGTCGTAGACCGTGTCGACCACCGGATAGGGGATCGCTTCGAGCTCCATATGGCCCGCTTCGATCTTCGAGAAGTCGAGAATGTCGTTCAGCAGCGACAACAGAGCATGGGCCGACTCCTTGACCACCGTCAGATAGTTGCGCTGCTGGTCGGTCAGGCCGGTCGTCAGCGCGAGTTCGGTCATCCCGATCACGCCGTTCATCGGCGTGCGGATTTCGTGGCTCATCGTCGCCAGGAACCGGCTCTTGGCGGCGCTCGCGGTTTCGGCGGCGACCTTGGCTTCCTGCAACTCGTCCTGCGCCGCGCGCAGCTCCTGGGCGATGCGCTCCAGCGCCTTGTTCGACCGTGCGAGCTGCGTCGCCCGCGACTCCGCCGCCGCCGTCCGATCGGCGACCCGCGCCTCCAGCGTGGCGTTCAACGTTTGCAGTTGATGGAAGCCTTCGGCGTTCTCGAGCGCGGCTCCCGCGATCGACGCCACGAACTCCGCCAGCCGCTCCTCTTCCGGACCGAACAGATTCTGCACCTCGGCGTGCGTCACCTCGAGGATCGCGATCACCTGCTGCCGGACAAGCAGCGGCACGCACAACCGCGAACCATCATCGCGCGCTCCGTGATGACTGGTCACCCGCAGCGCCTCATGCCGCGAGTTCGTGCAGGCGTGCCCCGACGCCTGGGCCCGGCGCGGCAGTTCGTCGTCGAGCTCGGTCAGCACCTCCCCGGCCGGGGTCGTCCACTGCGAACTCAGCTCGTTGGGCGGAATCAGGATCCGACTGACGCCCCCGCGCAACAACCGCGTCGCCGACGACCGAACCAGGTCATACACCGTCTGCGGCGACAACGCCGACGCGATTTCGCGGCCCGACGTCAGAATCGTGTCGAAGCGATCCAGCAGCGACAGACTGGCGTTTTGTCGTTCGGTCAAATCCTGCGGCGTGGTCGGCGTGGCTTGCGCCAATTCGAGCCACAGATCATCCGCCGCCTCGCGACACTTCGCCGCATCGCTCCAACCGACCTCTTGCCCGATTTGCGCATAGCTTTGCAGCGTGAAGTAGAGCTCTTGCCGGGCTCCCTGCCGTCGCGCTTCTTCGAGACTTCGTTCCAACCACCGCCGCGCCGATTTCAGCCGACCTTCGACGGCGTCGAGCAGCCCGAATTCCCGCGCGATCCGCGGCAGGTCGTTGCGACACAGCCAAGTGTTGAACCACGCCTTCCGCAGGCATTGCCGCGCGCGGGCCCGATACAGTTTCCGCCGTTGCGGCGTCACCTCGGTCGACTGCTCGGCCAACGTCCGCCACGCCAACGCCGCCCAAGGCATCGCCGGCGTGGTGTAAGGATTCCGCACCCCCGCCTGTTCGGCGACCGACACGGCCTGCTGCAGCGTCTCGGCCGCCCTTGCCGTCTCGCCGCGTTGCAGTTGCGACACACCGACGGCAAACAGCAGTTGCGTGGTCCCCTGGCTGTCTTGTCGGGTGCGGGCGAGTTCCCGCTCCAGAATGTCGACGGGAACCCCGGTCGGGACGATGCGCGCCCACAAGTCGAGATTGATCGCCGAGGCCTGTTCGTCCCCCAACTCCAGCCCCGACAGATGATTGATCTGCGCCTCTTCCAGACCGCCGGTCAAATCGCCGAGCCGATACAGACTCGCCGCGATCTGGTACCGCGCGATATGGACTTGCCAATAGTCGCCCGTCCGTTCGAGCAAACGCACCGCCTCGCGACACTTGACGATGCATTCCTCATAGCGCGACGCGGCGTACAGCACCACGCCGTGATAATGCAGCGAATGACCTTGTCCCCACAAATCCCCCGTCGCCACGCGAATCGCGTACGACCGTTCGACATACCGGATCGCCCGCGAGAAGTACGCGATGAGCGTCATCGCCGGGGCGTGTTCGGCGTAGGCGTTCGCCAACTCGGCCGAAGGCTGATACCGTTCCGCCGCGTTCATCCCCCGCAAATGCGACCACAGGCAAATCTGCAGGTCGCGGCAGTACCAACAGCCGTGCGCGATGTTGCTGTAGAGCCTGAGCGCCAACCGCTCCGCTTCGTCGGGTTGCCCCGCCAACCGCTGCAGGAACAGCTTCGGGAACAGCGTGTGCAGTACTTGCACCCACAGTTCCCACAGCAACCACAGGTAGACCACGGGTCGCCAATGGGGGACGCGGCGGCCCAACATGTTCAGGGCCGCCTCGAAATCGACCAGCGCCCGCTCCATGTCGCCGCGCTTGAACCGCAACTCGGCGATCTTGCTGCGGATGTGCGCGCGAGGCAATGCGGACTCCGCGCACCGGTCCGCCTCCTCGAACGCTTCGCCCGCTTCGTCGTATCGGCCCAGCAGCATCAACGTGTCGCCCAGCCCCTGGGCGATCCGGAACCGTAAGCCCGCCGACATCTCCGTCGCGCCGCGCGCCGCGATCCGATACTGCTGCTCGGCGACTTCCAAGGCATGCCGTTGCCGCGCATGTTCGGCGGCGTCGATCGCGAACGGCAACGCCGCCTGACTGTCGCCGGCGGCATCGAAGTGATACGCGAGTTCCGAAACGCGTTCGGGCGCGCGCCGCCGAATCGCGACCGCCGCCTGTCGATGCAACGCCTGACGTTGCTCCAGCGGCAACCGCGCCAAGACCGCCGTCCGAATCTTGTCGTGAACGAAGACGCATTCCCCGCCGTCGCCGCGCTGCCAGACCAATTGCCGGTGCCGCGCCACGTCGATCGCGCGGACCGCCTCGGTCAAGGGTTGCCCGGCCAACTCGGCGGCGAAGGCCAACTCGAAATCTTTGCCCAGCACCGCGCCCGCCGAAAGGAGCCGTAACGTCTCGTTCGGCAGCAGCTCCAGCCGCTGCGTCAGAAGGTCGGCGGCCCGATCCGACGATTGCAGCGACTCCACCGCGCGGGCGTCCAGCTCCCACCCCGCGGAACCCGCCGCGAGCGCCTGCGATTCGACCAACCCCCGCAGCACCGCCGACGCCATGAACGGGCTGCCACCCGCCAACCGCGCCACATGCTCGACGACGGCATCCGGCAACGGTCCCGCCATCGATTCCAGCAACTGCCGAATCTCATGCGGTGACAACGGCTCCAGCGTGATCGCCGCATCGGGCGTGAATCGCCGCAACGGATGATCGGGACCGGTCTCTTCCGAGCGATACGCCACCAGCACCAGCACGTGACAGCCGAACGCCGCCCGTTCCTGTGCCGACCGCTGCCACCGCCGCAGCAATTTGACCGTCAACTCATCGGCCGCGTGGCAGTTATCGAGAATCACCAACGCCGGCTCGGCCGGCGTTCCCAAGACTCCCAGAAATTGCGCCAGAGATTGGACGGTATGGGCTTCGCTGGAAACGTCATCCACGGCCGGCGGCTCGTCCGCCGTCGTCCCCAACAACGGGGCGACGTCCGGCAAGGCCTTACGCACCGCCTGGCGATATTCCGGCGCCAACGCCTCCAGCGCGTTCGCGGTGGCCCCCGTCGTCCGAACGGCTTCCAGCAGATCGCCGACAACGCCATCCAGCAACGCGAAAGGATGCTGGACGCCGGTCTGTGTCGCCTGACCGCGCAAGACGCGGAACCCCGCCGCGCGCGCCAGCCGCGTCGTCTCGATCAGCAGCCGCGATTTCCCGCAGCCCGACGCCGCCTCGACGGTGATCACGCCCCCCGTGCCGGTCTTGGTCTTCGCGAGCGACGCCTGAATCTCCGACAATTCGCTTTGCCGCGCGACGAACGAGGGCTCGGTCAACGTCGTCCGGTGATCACTTCCGCCGATCACCACCTGCGGTTCGGCGACGCCGTTTTCCAACTGCTCCAGCATCGTCGTGACGTCGACCAGCGCGCCCTCGGCCGATTGATAACGATCCCGCGGATGAGGTTGCAGCAACCGCTGCGTCAACTCATCTAAGGCGCGCGGAATCGTCGGATCGAGATCGCGCGGACTGGGGACGCCCCGGCTCATCCTGGCGGCCAGCACTTCTCCCACGGTCGTCCCCACAAAGGGCGCCCGACCCGTGAGCGCGTGAAACAACACCGCGCCGACTCCGTACAAGTCGGTCCCCTCGGCGACGTCCGCATCCAACGTCCCCGCCAACTCGGGGGAGAGATAGCCCGCGACCACCAGCAACCGCTCCCGCTCGACCGGGTCGGAACTGATCACCGGCGGCGGACCTTGATCGACCAGCGTCGCCCCCGTCAGACGATCACCCTCGAATTCCAGAATCAGGTTCGAGGGCCGAATGTTACGGTGCAACACCCGCAGCCCGTGCCATTCCTTCAAGGTCCGCAACACCGCGCGCGTCATCCGCGCGGCGTTCAACGGACTCAGGCGCGCGGTCCGCAAATGGTCCTGCAGCGAGCTCCCGGGCACATGACCGCGCACCAGGATCAATTGCTCGGGAGACGATTCAATCCGCAGCACTTCGCCGGGCAGCCCGCGCGCGGCGCGCCGTAACGACTCCGCTTCGTGTTCCAACCGGGTGAGCATCCCCGTGGCGAACGCGCGCCGCTCATACGTCTGCAGGATCACCGACCGTTGAGTCGATTCATCAAACCCGAGCGCCTTCCGAATCCCGGTGTGTTCCGTCAACCACTGCAGCGCCCGGTAGTCCCGTTGGAGCTCAGCCGCGGAAGTTCCCCCACGCGGACCCGTCCCGTCATGCGGGGGGAGTTCTGTCGGCGGTAACCCCGGAGCGTCCATCGGATGTTGCGGCAAAACCACAGGGATTGTGAGCTTGTGTCCAGTATCTTGCGAGAGGCGCAAGTCCAGACTCTGTTGAACTCTAGCTCACAAAATCGCCCTAGGTGGCACAGAAGCGACAGACTGTGTTGCTCCCGAATGTTTCGGAATCGCCACACCTCATCCGACCGTGTCATTCGATCCAAGATTGATCTGCAACTGCATATCCGGATTGACCTTAACGTGTGTTTCTCGCGGCAATCTCGATCGCATCCCAAGAGAATCCCCTAGCCTTGGATTCCGGACAGGCTGTAAGGCTTTCCCCGTTTCTCCGAAAAAACCCAGACGAATCATTTGGTGGAAAAAACACCTCATCTTGGGGTTCCCCCTAGGAAAGCGCCGGTCCGTGTGGCAATGCTTGAGTGTGTTCCTGCCAGCGGGAAAACCCTGTCGCACGAGGCCTCGATCGACACGATGGGTCTGACCGGGACAACGGGCCGATTTCTTACCGTTCCTACCACCGTCACGCTGACCCGAGGAGCTGTTCATGACCGATGCCGTCGAGTCCTTTTTCCAAGGCCCGGTCCGCCAACTGACTGGCGACCTGGCCCGCCTCCAAAGCGCCATCGACCCCGCCGCCGAACCCCGCGACGATGCCCTGCTTGCCTCGCTGACCACGTCCCTCGAAACCTGCCTCGCCGCCTGCAAGGCTTTGGAAGCCGAGATTCGCGACGACGCCCGGCTCCTGAAAACCACTCAAGACCGCTTCCGCGCCGCGATCCAACCCTGGTTTGATCTCAGTTGGTGCATGCGGCACGCCCTCGCCAAACCCCGCGGCTACGCCGGCGACTATCTGATGCTCACCTGCGTCTACGACGCCCAAGTCAAATCGCTCGGCCTCGGCGGCTACCTCGACCGCTACTTCTTCCACACCGAGCTCGGTACGTCGGTCCCCTTACGGCTGGAAATGGCCCAGCGGTTCCTCATCGAAGAGGCGGTCAAACGCCGCTCTCTGAAGGTCCTCAATATCGCCTCCGGTCCGGCCCGGGAGTACGTCCAAGGCTGGCCCCTGCCCGAAGACTGCCGCGTGCATGTGACGTGTGCCGATCTCGACGCCGACGCGATCGCCTTCGTCGAGCAGACGGTGATCCCCACGCTGCCGCCGACCATGACCATGAAGCTGGTCCAGCACAACGCGCTCAAACTCGGGAACACGACGGAAAACGTCCGCGTCTTCGGGCGGCCGGATGTGATCTACAGCGTGGGGCTGTTCGACTACATCCCCGATCGACTGCTCGTCCGCATGCTCGCCGGCCTGCGCGAGACCGTCGCCGAGGGGGGCGTGATCTACCTCGCCTTCAAGGATTGCCTCTTCTACGACGCCACGCCGTATCAATGGTTGGTCGATTGGTACTTCTTCCAACGGACCGAGGCCGAATGCCGCGCCCTCTTGGGGCAAGCGGGCTACGCCGTCGACGAGTTGGAACTGACCCGCGACGCGACCGGCTCGATCATCAACTACATCAGCCGCAACCCCGCCCCCGCCCGCAGCGAAACCCCCTCCTCGTTCGAGATGGAAACCTCGAACGCCTGAGGCGGCTGGTCCCGACCACGAGCGGCACGACGTCATAAAGAGCCGCGCGGCGTCACAACGAGCGGCGCGGCATCAGCCCGCCGTGTCTGGTCCTGGTCGACGATCGCGACTGACGATCGCGACTTAGGACCGGTAGCCAGTCGCCGACATGGCGCGCTCGTGTTTCGGATCCGTTTGGCCACATCGCACGGCGGGCTGACGCCGCGCCGCTCCTTGGACGATGACCGACTTGGTCTGGCGATCCGTACGACGCGCCGCTAGACTTCATATGCGAAATCATGCATATGACGGTGGTCGTCCGAGATCACCTCACCGATCGAGGTCGCCGATGCTCAGTCTGTCGCCGCAAGCGGTCCCGTTGTGCTCGGGGGTCACCCGTCGCCAAGCCCTGCAACTGGGGGCTTTGGGCTTGGGGGGTCTCACCCTGCCGCAACTCCTGCGCGCGGAAGAAGCCGCCGGGATTCGGGCCTCCAAAAAGGCCGTCATCATGATCTACATGTGTGGGGCCCCGTCCCACCAGGACATGTACGATCTGAAAATGGACGCCCCCGCCGAAATTCGCGGTGAGTTCCGGCCCATCGCCACCTCCGTCCCCGGCATCGAAATCTGCGAGCACCTCCCCCGGCTCGCCGCGCTCATGCACGAGCTCATTCCGCTGCGCTCGGTCTTCGGTTCGCCCGACGGCGACCACGATTCCTACATCTGTTACACCGGCCATCCCAAACGCAATCCCCCCGCCGGCGGCTGGCCCTCCATCGGCTCCGTCACGACGAAGCTGCTCGGCCCCAAGAATCGCGCCGTCCCCCCGTTCATCGGCCTCTCGCCCGATACCGGCCATCCTCCGTATGGTTCGCCCGGCCATCCCGGCTTCCTGGGGATCGCGAACGCCGCGTTTCGGCCTTCGGGCCCCAGTCGCCAAGACATGGTGCTGCAGGGGATCGACGCCCAACGGCTCGGCGACCGTCGCGCGCTCCTCTCGGCGTTCGACGACTTCCGCCGCGAGGTCGACGCCAGCGGCATGATGGACGGGATGGACTCCCTCACCCAACAAGCCTTCAACATCCTCACCTCGAGCGCCCTCGCCGAGGCCCTCGATCTTTCGCGCGAACCGGCCGAGGTGCGGGAGCGCTACGGTCAAGGCGATCCCAAGAACTTCAGCGACGGGGCCCCGCGGAACCTCGAGCACTTCCTGATGGCCCGCCGCCTTGTCGAAGCCGGCTGCCGCGTCGTCACGCTCAATTTCGGCCGCTGGGACTTCCACAGCGACAATTTCAACGGGCTGAAACAGACCCATCTGCCGTTGTTCGATCAAGGCTTATCCGCCCTGATCAAAGACCTCCGCGAGCGCGGCATGCTCGACGACGTCTCGGTCGTCGCCTGGGGCGAATTCGGCCGCACCCCCCGCATCAACCCCGACGCCGGCCGCGACCACTGGCCGCAAGTCGGCGGCGGCCTGATCGCCGGCGGGGGCATGCGCGGCGGCCAAGTCCTCGGCGCGACCGACCGCCTGGGGGCTGAAATCGCCGACCGTCCGATCCACTTCGCCGAAGTCTTCGCGACCCTCTATCGCAACCTGGGCCTCGAGATCCACGGCGTCAAACTCCCCGATCTCTCCGGCCGCCCGCAGTACCTCGTCGACAGCCAACACAAACCGCTGCCGGAAGTGTTGTGAAAGAGACGAGACAGCAGAATGCCCATGAACCATGCCGGATGGTACGACCGATCCGCGGAGTCTTCGGCAGACCGCCTCGGGCGATGGTTTGATGGTGCCGACGTCGCCGCAAAATTCTGAGACGGGATTGATGGAATCCGGGTGCGGATCGCGCGATTGTGAGGCTCTTTCGTCAGTCGGCATCACGTGGTTGTGGGGAGACCGCCCCGGTTACGGCGCGATGAAGGCCCGCGCGTGGTACCGCGGTCCAGGCGTCACGATCCGGCCGGGCCGGCCACCCTGCGCCATCGGGTCTGATGGCTGTCCATCGAAACGGATCCGGAGCAGGTCGGAAACGATCGCGATCGCGGATCCGGGCAATCCCGCGAACCGATGCCGCGACGCTCACAGTCTGGCGATTGGGCGCCTCGGCCATGTGTCGGTCACAGCACGCCATACTTCCGGAAAGCAGCCGTCGCTTTCATGCCGTGCTTGATCGCGTCGCGGACTTCGTTTTCTGCGTGGACCTTCGCCCAGGCGCGGCGGATCGTTTCCGCCTCGACTGCCTGCGGAACCACGACGATGCCGTCTTCGTCGGCGAAGACCAGATCCCCGGGAGAGAAGCGGACGCCGTCGAGTTCGACCGGGGTGTCGACATCGATCACCCGCTGGCGGTTCAGGCTGTCGTAGACGCAGTAGTCGCGGGCGAACACGGGAAAGGCCAGCGCGCGGATCTTCGTGACGTCGCGGATCGCGCCATCGATGATCGCGCCGACGCAGCCGGCGTTGAGCGCCGCCGTCGTCAACAGTTCGCCCCAGATGCCGGAACGGACCGAGCCTCCCGCCGCGGCGATGAGGACGTCATCCGGGCGGCAGGCGTCGACCGCCTGCAGTTCGAGTTCATACGGTCGGGGATCGACATGCGCCATGTCGGCCCAGAGGGTCGTCTTGCAACGGCCGACGAGGAGCCCGGAAGTGGTCATCGGCCGCAGGGGCAACCGGGGGGACTGCCGCGGATAACCCAGGGAATCGAGGGCGTCGCTGACGACCGCCGAGTAAAGGCTGTCGCGCATCATCGCGAGCGTAATGGTGTCGGGGGTGGAGGCCATCGGATTTTTCGCTTGAGAGGATGGTTTCCCGGGGTCGCGGGACACTCTAAACTGATAGGACAGTCCAATACCAGCCCGGACCAGCTCAAGGATTTTTCATGAGCTTCCGCGTGGGCGTGATCGCCCTGCAGCATGAATCGAACACGTTTCTGCCCCAGCCGACGACGCTCGACGCCTTCCGTCGCGACGTCTTGTTGCGGGGGGAGGCGGTCCGCGAGTTCTTCGCGCCCGCCCATCACGAAGTGGGGGGGTTCTTCCGCCAACTCGCGGCACTGGGCGTCGAAGCGGTCCCGTTGTTCGGCGCGCGGGCCACGCCCTACGGCGCGTTGACGTCGGAGTGTGTCCATGGGCTGATGGAGCTGCTACGCGAAGAACTCGAGCACGCGGGGGAACTCGATGGGCTCCTCGTCGCGCCGCACGGGGCGGCGGTCAGCGATCCCGACCCCGATTTCGACGGCAATTGGCTCTCAGTCGTCCGTGGTCACATGGGGCCGTCAAAGCCGATCATCGGGACGCTCGATCCCCATGCGAATCTCTCGCCGCGGATGGTCGCCGCGACCGATGCGTTGTTCGCCTATCGCACCAACCCGCATGTCGATCAGATGGCACGGGGCCAGGAAGCGGCCGACTTGATGGTTCGGACCTTGCGCGGTCAAACGCGGCCCGTGCAGGCGGCGGTCTATCCCCCGCTGGCGATCAACATCGAACGGCAATGCACGGCGGAAGCACCGCTGGCGGACTATGTCCACGAGCTGGAACGGGTTCGCGCGCGGAAGGGGATCTTGGGGGCCAGCCTGATCCTGGGGTTCCCCTACGCCGATGTCCCCGAGATGGGTTCGTCGCTGCTGGTGGTCGCCGAGGGAGACGCGGCGCTCGCGGAATCGACGGCCACGGAGTTAGCCCGGTCGTTATGGAACCTGCGGGAACCCCTTGCGGGGAAATTCCTCTCGGTGAGCGAGGCGGTCTCCCGGGCGAGCACCCTTCCCGGCCCCGTCTGTCTGCTTGATATGGGGGACAACGTCGGCGGGGGGAGTCCCGCCGACGGCACGTGGATCGCGTGGGAGTTGCATCAGCGGCGGATCGGTCCGTCGCTGGTGGTGATTTACGATCCCGCGACCGTCGCCGCCGCCGAAGGGCTGGCCCCCGGGACCCGCAAGACCTTCGCTGTCGGTGGCCATACCGACACCTTACACGGCACGCCGCTGGTCGACGAGTTCCGCGTGCGCCAGGTCACCGACGGGCTTTTTCATGAGTCTGAAGCGCGGCACGGCGGGTTCACGCATTTCGATCAAGGCCGGACCGCAGTGCTGGAGGCGGACAGTGGGTTGACGGTGATGGTGACCTCCCGTCGCGCGCCGCCGTTCAGTCTGCGGCAACTGACGACGTTCGGGATCGACCCCGCCGCATATCGCATCCTGGTCGCGAAGGGGGTGAACGCCCCGCTCGCGGCGTACCAACCGGTCTGCCCCAGCGTCTTACGAGTGAACACGCCGGGCGTGACGACGGCGGATATGACGCAATTGACATTCCGGCATCGGCGTCGGCCGCTCTATCCGTTTGAACGCGACACGTCGTGGGGCGTGTAACCAGCCGGCTGCGTCAGGCATGCGTCAGAACTCGATTTCGATCCGCTGCTGCTCTTTCAGCAGCCGCGAGCGGATGTCGATCACGTCCTTGACCAGCAGCGCCCCGCCGGGGATACGGACCGCGATCTGGGCGATCCCCTCCTTTACGCGGGCGCGGTCGGTCGTTTTGTACTTGATCAGTTTGCGATAGCCGTCGGTCCCTTCGACGAAGCCCGAGAGGTCGGTCAACTTGTACTGCTTGACCGTGGACGGGAGCTTGATCTGAATGATGATGTCGTAGGGCTTCCGCGGCAGCGGATCTTTCGGTTCCGTCCAGACGGTGAAGCTCCCTTGGACCACGGCCCATTCGGGGGCCTTGATCCCCTTCATCAACTCCCCTTCCCCGTCACCGACCTGTTCGCCGTCCCCCGCGCCGCCGGCAAGGAGGTCGTCGACGCTCGCCATCGAGTCGCTGTCGACCACGGTGGCGGCGGAGAACTGGGCGTTGGCGGTCTTGTCGCCGAAGCTGGTGTCGAGCCGGGTATCGAGGGGAACCACGAAGTCGTCACCGTCTTGGAATTCGCTGAACGCGCCGTTGACGAGGAGCCCGACCTTATCGTTCGCTTGGAAGACGATCAGGGCGAGGATCAGCAGCAGGGTGCCATGGAACAGCAGCGACGAGAGGACACCCCAACCAAGGTAGAGTCCCCGCCACCAGTCGCACAGGCTCAACCAAAAATCACGGGGCCATTCGGCAAGGGTGGTAGGCCGCGGTCGCGATGGTTCGGGGAGCGGCTGGACCAGCGGAGTCGGGGTCGCAACGGAGGCGGTCTCGGTCGAAGGCTTGGTTGTCGCCGGGCGTTTGGCGAGCCAACCGGGTCGCGCGGGGGCTGGCGGAGTTTGCTCCGCGAGTCGCGCACCCCCTCCGTCATCACGCGCCACCGTCGTGCCCTTGGTTACGTGGCTGGTCTTGACCCTTAGGTACTATACGTCGACCGGCCTCGGTCTTACACCACATATCCCCTTGGTGCTCCGCCGGATTATCCCGCCGGTAAGAGCGGAAAATTGAACACTTGTCTACAGGCCTGATTGATCCCCTTGGGTGACGCGTCCTCAGCGAAGTCTGGTGGTACCAAGCAATCCTCCCCACGGAGACGCTCGTGGGTCAACGGACTGATGCGGATGATCGGTCGGGGTTTCCGCCCGCCCCATTGGCCGATCATGTGGGGAATCGAGCATCCGAGGGAAACCTCGCCAAGCTACGCGGCCCAGTGATCCGACCGGACCAACCCCTACCACCCCGATTTTCCGCCAATCCCGTGAAACTGATTCAACCGCTACAGCTTCCCACGCCGATATGTCGAAAGGAGGCCCCCCGGAGTCGGGTCGCCTCCCCTTTCATCATGCAGCCGACGATCGCGCTCCCACGGGTGGGGGCGTCCCCCCGTCTTGGTTCGAGCGGCCTGGGATTCCAGGAAGGAGATCAGCATGCGTCGCGGGACATGGATTCTCGCAGTGGCCGGAGCCCTCTCGCTCCCCGCCGCCGGCGCTGGGGCCGCTGAGCCCGGCACCCCGGTCGGCTTTGGACAAGTCCCCACGCGGTATAGCCGCCCGACCACGCCGGCGGCGGCCCCCAAAACCACCGCTCCCAAGCCCCCCGCCACCACCGGGGATAAGAACTTCTACGACGAGCTCTTCGGCGACGTCCAACTCGGGACCGCCACCCCCACGACTCCGGCGGCGGCACCGGCGAAAACTGCCGCCGCCAAACCCGCCACAGCGGCGAAAGCCCCCGCGGGTCGCCCCGCCTCGGCACCCCCCAACAAACAGATTCCGCTCGATGACCAAAGCAAGGTCTTCGCCGGAACCAAAGGGACCGAAGACTCCGGCACGGTGATCCAAGCCGGCTTCGATAAGGGGACCCAAGCCGAGTCCTCGTTCATTCAACCCGTCCGCGCGACGAGTGAAGCCCCGGCTCCCAAGTTGGCTTCAGCCGCCGCCCCGGCCGTCACCCAAACCACCGCCCCGCACCTGGCGGTCGAATGGTCCAAAGTCGGCGACATCAACGTCGGGCAGGAATGCGAAGTCCACCTGATCGCCCGGAACACCGGCTCCGGACCGGCGACGCAGGTCAAACTCGAAGCGACCTTCCCGACCACCGTCCGGCTCGTCTCCGCCGAACCGAAGCCCGAAGCCTCCAGCGACAAGCTCGTCTGGAGCTTTGAGTCGGTCCCCGCCGGGAGCGAGAAGAAGATCGCCATCAAGCTGATTCCCAGCCGCCGCGGCGATCTCGGCACCAGCGCGCAGGTCAGCTACGCCGCGCAATCGTCGGCGGTCTTCAAGGTCGAAGAACCCTTGCTGAAGGTCGCGATCAAGGGGCCGAAGGAAGTCCTGCTCGGCGATCCCGCCTCGCAGATGATCACGATCTCGAATCCCGGCACCGGCGTCGCCCACAACGTGAAGCTCGAAGCCGTCATGTCGGAAGGACTCGAACATCCGCGCGGCGAACGGCTGACGATCGAAATCGGTTCGATCAACCCCGGCGATTCGCAGATGGTTCGCTTGGGCCTCTCCGCCGCTAAGGGGGGCGTCCAATCGTTGCAGGTTGCCGCGACCTCGAGCTCGGAAGCGTCGGCGACCGCCGCCGAGAAGATCTCGGTCATCGCCCCCAGTCTGGCGGTGAACGTGACCGGTCCCGGACTGCGGTACGTCGGCCGGTCCGCGACTTACACGGTCAACGTCGTGAACGACGGGACCGTCGCCAACAACAACGTGCGGGCCACTTACAAAGTGCCCGAAGGGTTCCAATTCGTCTCGGCCGATCGCGGCGGCAAGTACGACGCCGGTCAACGGACGATTCACTGGTTCCTCGGTCGGATGGAAGGGGGCCAAACCTCGCAGGTCACCTGTGAACTGACCGCGCTCGGCCAGGGTGACTTCCAGCACCTGTGCGGCGTCATCTCCGACTCCGGCGTGAAGGCCGAAGGGACCGTCGCGACCTGTGTGAAGGGGGCCGCGTCCCTCAGCACCGAAATCGTCGACCTGAACGATCCGGTCGAAGTTGGGGTCGAAACCGCGTGGGAAATCCGCGTCAAGAACGAGGGGTCGAAGGCGGCGAGCAACATCGCCGTCGTTTGCGAACTCCCCGATCACGTCCAGGTCATCTCGGCGAAGGGCCCGACCCAAGGGGTCGCCGACCAGAAGATGATCGTCTTCAAGGGTCTGCCGCAGCTTGCTCCAGGTCAGCAGGCGATTTTCCGGGTCCTCGTGAAGGGGGTCGCGGAAGGGTCGCATCGATTGCGGGCGCG
>CAYRVS010000075.1:0-23172 GCA_964427725.1 uncultured Planctomycetaceae bacterium
TTGAAGACCCGTAACTCGTCGACCAGCCCTTCCTTAAAGCCGCGATCCCGGAACCGTTCCCCCAGCGCGATCGTGTCCCCCCCGCCACCGGTGATGTCGCGCGTCAGGTGATCGCGAATGACCTCGACCTCCACCGGACGGCCATCCACGGTCAACGTCAAACCCGCCGCGCGACTCGAACCGTCGTAACTCACGACGACCTGCCGCCAGACATTCGGCGTCAACGGCTCCTTCGCGCGGATCGAGATCGCATCTCCCGGCCAGAAATGGATCAGCGACCATTTCAACCGGCCCTCTTCGATGAGGAGTTCATAGCCGCGGCTCGCCGCGTCGGTCCAGGCGCGCGAGCGATGGAGCACGACCGCGCGGTCTTTCACGTCGGGGGTATTCAGCCACAAGGAAATCGTAAAGGGCTCGTAGCGAGAAAAATTGCCGACCGTCGTGGTGACGGCATGGTCCCCCGTCAGCTTGAGCCCTTGTCCGATCGGACCCGTCACCGCGACGTTTTCACCGGGGGAGGTCGCCGTCTGAGCCGGATCGACCACGCTGACGTATTTCCCGTCCTCGTTCCGCGCCTCGAACGGGTAATGGGCGATTTCGCCGGGTATCGGTCCCGTGACGTCGGGCCTCGTCGCGCGCCAGGCCTCGAACGCGGCGACCTGACTCGCCTGGAGCGCCGCGAGTCGCGCTTCGCCCGCCCTGATCGCCTCGTTCGCCGCCGCGAGCGCGGCTTTTTGAGCGTCGTCCTGCAACAGCATCACCGGCGTGGGGGTCGTGCCGGTGAAGTACGAATAGAGCCCCGCTTCATCGATGTCGTCGAAGAAGCTGAAGAACTGGTAGTACTCGCGCTGCGTCACCGGATCGAACTTGTGGTCATGACAGCGGCAGCATTCGAGCGTCAGCCCGAGAAACGCCGTGCCGAACGTCACCACCCGATCGTTGACATAGTTGACGCGGTACTCCTCTTCGATCGAGCCCCCCTCGGCCTCCTGCTGGTTCAACCGATTGAACGCCGTCGCCAGCCGTTGTTCATCGGTCGCGTTCGGCAGCAGGTCTCCCGCCAACTGCCACGTGACGAATTGGTCCCACGGTAGGTTTCGGTTGAAGGCGTTGATCACCCAGTCGCGGTAGGGCCACATCTCCCAACCGCGGTCGACCTGAAAGCCGAAGCTGTCGGCGTAGCGGGCGACATCGAGCCAATCGGCCGCCATCCGCTCGCCATAGCGTTCCGATTGCAGGAGCCGATCGACCACCCGTTCGTAAGCCTCGGGCGAATGATCTTCGAGAAACGCCGCGATCTCCCCGGGAGTCGGCGGCAATCCGGTCAGGTCGTAAGTCACTCGACGTAGCAGCGTCCGTTTGTCGGCCTCGGGTTGCAGCGTCAGCCCCTCGGCCGCCAACCCCGTCGCGACGAGTTGATCGATCGGACTGCGCAACACTACCCCATCCGGTTGCGGCGCGGCGAGGGGTAACGACACCGGTTCGACCGGCAGAAACGCCCAATGCGCCTGATACTCGGCTCCCCCGGCGATCCACTGCTTCAGCGTCTCGACCTCTTCCGGCGACAACCGCCCCAGTTTGGCGCTCGGCGGTGGCATCACCACGTCGGGATCCTCCGCAGTGATTCGTCGCCACAGTTCGCTCTCTTCCGGTTTGCCGGGGACGATCGCCGTCTCCCCGGAATCGACCGGCGCGGTCGCCTTATCGAACCGATCGAGCCGTAATCCCGCCTGCTGATTCGCGCTGTCGGGGCCATGACAGGCGAAGCATTTATCCGACAGGATCGGCCGGATATCGCGATTGAACGTCGGCCCGGCGGCGAGAACGGGAGAGCTCATCGCGAGCCATAGGCAGATCAGCGAGGCGCGGCAACGAGACATGCAGGCGGTTCTCTCGAAGGTCCGTGGTCCGTGGCAAGAATGTTTCGAGCACTTCATTGGAGTCCGCCGTCGGCCCATCTTCAACGGACGACTGACGACGGACCACGAACCCACCACGAACCTCCCCATCATCCACCATGGCGTACCGGCAGCACAACGCATAAGCTATCGTCGATCAATCGCCGCTCGAACTGCCGCCCGTTGCCGATGAGTCGGTTCCCGCTCGTCGGTCCCGCCTTCGTGAGACTTGCCGATGACTTCGCCCACCCCTCGTTCCGCCGGGTCCGCCTGGTCGCGCCGCGACTTCTGCAAGTGGAGCACCCTCGCCGCCGTCTCCGCGAGTCTCCCAAGATGGTCTCCCCCCGCGTTCGCCCAGCCTGTCTCGGCGAAGTGGTTCACCATCGAGTCGATCGACCGGGTGACCCTCGAGGTTCCGTTCCGCGAGATCCCCGCCCGCGCGATGGCGAAGGAAGTCCCCCACTGGGTCTACTCCGAAGTCCTCCAGGTGAAGCTGAAGTCGGGGCACGTCGGCAGCGGTGAAACGATGCTCTTCTACACCTGGGGCGTTCCCAGTGACGACGTCGTCCGACGGGCGATCGGGCAAAACGCCGTCGAATGGATGTGGCGTGACGACCTCGGCGCGGGCTTGCAGATCGCGTTGTTCGACGCCGTCGCCCGGACCTGCGAGGTGCCGGTCCATGCCCTCTTGGGATCGAAGCGGTACGCCGAGACCTCGCTTTCCTGGTGGAACATCGACACCAGCCCCGAGGACATGGCCGCCGAGTGCCGGCTCGCGTATGACCAGGGCTACCTCGCCTACAAAACCAAAGGTCGCCCGTGGTTCGACCTCTGGGATCAGATGGAACGCTCGGCGAAGGTCGTTCCCGGCGAATTCAAGATCGACATGGACTTCAATGACACGCTCCTCGACGCCGACCGCGCGATCACGATCCTCAAACAGTTCGAGCATTACCCGCAGGTCGACATCTGGGAAACGCCGATTCCCCAGTCGGACCTCGCCGGGAACCGCCGCCTCACCGCCGAGATGAACGCCAAAGTCGCCATGCACTACGGCAACCCGGCCCCGCTCGATGTCTTTCGCGAGCAAGCCTGCGACGGCTTCGTGGTCGGCGGGAGCGCCCGCTCGCTCCTGGAAACCAACGCGGCGTGCGACCTCGCGAACATGCCCTTCTGGCTGCAACTGACGGGAACGGGGCTCACCGCCGCCTGGTCGCTCCACTTCGGCGGCGTCCTTTCACAAGCGAAATGGCCCGCCGTCAATTGCCATCAGCTTTACACCCACTCGCTCCTCACCGAGTCGATCGTGGTTCGACAAGGCAAGGCGACCGTCCCCGATCGACCGGGTCTGGGCTACGACCTCGACCTCGACGCCGTCGCCAAATTCAAGACCACGAAACCGACCGAGCGCCCCGACCCGCCTCGGCTCCTCGAAACGACCTGGCCCGACGGCCGCCGCATGTACCTCGGCAGCCACGGCGTCTACAACTTCCTGCTGCGGCAGGCGAACCTCGGGCACGTCCCCTACTTTGAACGGGGCGTCACCACCCGCCTGATCCCCAACGACGGCTCCGCGAGTTGGCAAGACCTCTACCACCGCGCCGGCCCCGACAAACCCCTCTTCTTGTAACCCCTGAAGCCGAGGGGTCCCATCCCCTCGGTCAATCAAGCTTGTTGCTCCAGGCGCACCAACGACCACCCACCGTGTTGTCGCATCATCGCGATCGATCGTTCTTTTGAGACAACGCGAGAGCCGAGTCTGCACCCCAATCGACCTATCGATCAACACGGAAATTCAGTGGCCCAACATTCCTGGCGGATCATTCAGGAAAGTCTCGACGGGACGACCGTGGCCGATCGTCAGTTCGTGTACGGCGGGCGGTCTGTGGAGGATCTCGACTTGCGGAATGCGGACGGCGGTTGAACGTGCTGGCGGGCGGCGTTCGAAACTGGAGTCATCAGTTCGTTAAGGTCTCGGGGAACGAGGTGTTTGCGGCGGGGTCAAGCCAGGGTATGTCCGCGGCGCGACCAACGAACTTGGGTATGATCAGTTTGGCGAGAAGGATTATGTCACCGATCTCCACGCCACGGTCCTCCATTTGCTCGGGCTGAACGGTCACCGGTTGGAAGATCCCGGCCGGAAACGGCTGGAGATCGACTATGGGCATGTCATCGACGACATTTCCGTGTAGGCGGATCGTTCGGAACCGTTCCGCGCGGGGGGCATGCCGCTCAAGCGTGTCAGTCGGGTTGTGGTCCATCTGAACTGCCTGGGAACGGGTTGAGCGATTGATGAGCTGGCTGCCAGACAATGCGGCGGATGTGACGGCTCCGCGACGAGGGCCGGTGGAAACCGTGCCCCCCCGGTTACGCCTTTGGCTGAACGGGCTCTTCGCGCTGGTGGCGCTGATGGGGCTGAATTCGGCCTATCTCGCGAGCGTCACCGCCCTCGAATGGGCGAGCCGCCGCTGGGGGGCCGGGCTGACCTATCAGAATTACTTCTCGTTGTGGATGTTCCTGCTCCACAGCGGGTTGGGGCTGGTCCTGGTGATTCCCTTTCTGGGGTTCGCGCTGCCGCATCTACGGCGGGGGCGGAACTCGCGCAATCGCCGGGCGGTTCAGGTGGGGTATGCCCTGTTCGCGACGGGGGGCTTGGTGCTGATCACCGGGGTCCTCTTGATTCGCATCGGCGGGATCGAGCTGAAGCAGCCGGTCGTCCGGTCGGCGGTCTATTGGCTGCATGTCGCCGCGCCCCTTGCGGCCATCTGGCTGTACGGGCTTCATCGATTGGTCGGCCCGCGGATTCGGTGGCGGACGGGCTTGGCGTACGGCGGGTTGCTGCTGGTCGCGGTCGCCGTCGGGGCGGGACTTCATGCGTGGGATCCGCGCGATCCGAACCAGCCCAGCCCGACCGCTGGGGAAGCCTACTTCAAGCCGTCGTTGGCGCGGACCGCCACCGGGAAATTTCTCCCCGCCGAGTCACTCCAGACCGACGACTATTGCCGCAAGTGTCACCAGGACGCCTACACGGGGTGGTTCCACAGCGCTCATCACTTCAGCAGCTTCAACAACCCGATGTATCTCGCGAGCGTCCGCGAAACCCGGGCCGTCTCCCTGAAGCGCGACGGTACGATGCAGGCCTCGCGGTGGTGCGCGGGGTGTCATGATCCCGTGCCGTTCTTCAGCGGCGCGTTCGATCGGCCCGATTTCGACGATGTCCGGGATCCGACCGCGCACGCCGGCATCACCTGCACGGTCTGCCACGCGATCACCCATGTCGACGGGAATCGGGGGAACGCGGAGTACACGATCGAAGAGCCGCTGCATTACCCGTTCGCGTTCAGCGAATCGACGTGGCTGCGGGCCCTCAGCGATCAGTTGGTGAAGGCCCGGCCCGCGCTGCACAAGCAAACGTTTCTCAAACCGCATCACAAGACGGCCGAATTCTGTTCGACGTGCCACAAGGTCCATCTGCCGGGCGAACTGACCGATTATAAGGAGTTTCTCCGCGGGCAGAATCACTACGACCCGTTCGCCCTCAGCGGCGTCTCGGGTCGGGGGGCCCGCAGCAACTACTACGGCATGCGGGCCATTGAGAATTGCGCGGGCTGTCACATGCCGGCCCAGCCGTCGAACGACTTCGGGGCCAAGGTCTTGGGCGACGAACCGGGCTTGAGCATCCATAATCATCTGTTCCCCGGAGCGAACACCGCGCTCCCGTATCTGCGGGGAGACGACGCGATCGTCGCGGCCCACCGGAAGTTCCTCGAAGGCTGCGTCCGCGTCGATGTGTTTGGTCTCAAAGAGGGGGGCGGGCTCGACGGTCCTCTCATCGCGCCGCTGCGACCCGAACTCCCCACGCTGGTCCCCGGACGCAGTTATCTCTTGGAGACGGTCCTCCGCACGCTCAAACTTGGGCACCATTTCTCGCAGGGGACGGTCGACTCGAACGAAATCTGGGTCGAGGTCAAGGCCACCTCCGGAGCGCGTGTGCTGGGCGTCAGCGGGGAGATCGACGCCGCGGGCGTGGTCGACCCAGGGGCGTACTTCGTGCGGAATTACGTCGTCGATCGGGCCGGCCGCCGGATTGATCGCCGCAATCCGCAGGACATCTATGCCACGTTGTACGACCACCAGATTCCCCCCGGCGCGGCCCAACTGATTCACTATCGACTCGACCTCCCCGCGGACATCGTCGCGCCGGTCCGTGTCGTCGTGAAGCTGCGGTATCGCAAGTTCGATGCGGCGTACATGGACTTCGTCGCGCGGTCCGCGAAGCCGGGCGATCCTCCGCTGCGGGACCATACGCCGGGCGAGCCGTATCGGAACCGGTTGCCGATCACGACGATCGCCGAGGACGCCATCACCTTTCCGGTCGCCGGTGTCGACGTCGCGGTTCCCGAGCAAACGTATCCGATCAAGATCGACCACATTTACATGCGGCGGAACGATTACGGCCTCGCGCTGCTGCGGCAGGCGGAAGCGTTGGGCCAACCCTCGGCGGCGATGGCGGAACTGCGGCAAGCCGCAGCGATCTTTCGCGAGCTCGACGAGAAGTTCGGCTACATCGATGTCCGGCTGAATTTGGCGCGGGTGCTGCTCGCGGAGGGGCGGCTGGAGGCCGCGGCCGAAGCCGTCGCGAAAGCGGCCTCGGTCGCGAAGCCGATGTTCTTCACCGACCCGGTTTACGCCCCGTGGGCCATGAACTGGGTGAGCGGACAGATTCACTTTCAGGCGGGCCGCTGGGATGAGGCGATCCGGGCGTATGAAGCGATTCTGAACGATCGGAATTCGTTGATGGTCGACCGCGGCTTCGATTTCGCGCAAGACGACATCGTCTGGAACGAGTTGGGCTTGGCATACTACGAACGGGCGAAGACCGCGTCCTCCCCCGCACGTGAAGCGGACCTCCGCCGGGCACGGGACTCCTTTCAGAGGACGCTCGACCGCGACACCGAGAACGCCGCGGCGCATTACAACCTCGCGCTGATCGCCGGGCATCTCGGAGAGCCCGAAGTCGCCGCCGAGCATCACCGGCTGCATGCCCGCTACAAGGTCGATGAGCAGGCCCGCGAGCGGGCCGCGGCGCCGGCGCGGGTTCGCGATCCCCATGCCGCACACGCGGCGGAACCAATCGCCATCTACGTCTTGACCGGAAACTCCAAGGCACAACCCGCCGCGAACGAGGCTTCGGCGGTGGATGGCCCCGTCTCGGCTCTTGCCCCCGATCAAGGGGCACGGCCGTGAACCCGGAGGAACACTCCGACGATGATCGCTGGATCGGTCGCGGGCTGATGGGGTCCGCAGTCGTGGCGCTGATCTGCCTGAGCGTGGCGTGGCCCCTGAGTCGCCGCTGGGCGACACCTCTAAAACCGACGGTGACTAGCGCGGCGACATTACCGACGTATCCTGCGACGACGGTTCCCGCGCCCCGCGACGACGTTCCGCCGCTGCCGTTCGTCGACATCACGGCGTCTTCCGGGCTCGAGTTCGTCCATGACTCTGGCGCGACGGCGATGCGGCGTCTGCCGGAAACGATGGGCGGGGGAAGCCTCGCGTTCGATTTCGATCTCGATGGGGATCAGGATCTGCTGCTGATCCATTCCGCCGTGTCGCCCGAGGGACGATCCTCGCTGGTCTTGTATGCCAATCAAGGGGCCGGCACGTTTCGTGATGTGACAGCGTCAACCGGCTTACAGGCACAGCTCGTCGGCATGGGGGCGGTCGCCGCGGATGCCGACGAAGATGGTTGGCCCGATCTCTTGGTGTATGGGGTCGGCACGCCGCGACTCTGGCGGAACCAAGGAGGCTGGTTCGAGCGCATCCCGACGGAGCGGTTCCCCCCCACGACCGACGAGCGCTGGTCGCTCGCCGCCGATTGGCTCGACTACGATCGGGACGGCGACCTTGATGTGTTTCTCGGGGGCTATCTCGATTGGTCGCCCGAGTTGGATGATCAGCTCGATTGCCGCTGGAACGGCGTCGATCCCTCCTACTGCGACCCCGACCTCTTCGCGGGAGTGCAGCCCCGGCTGTATCACAACGAAGGAGATGGCACCTGGCGCGACGTCTCAATGGAGACGGGGGTGGAGGTCCGGCATCCCGACACCGGGCAAGCGGTCCCGAAAATCACCGCCGCGGTGAGCACCGATCTCAATGCGGATGGCTGGCCCGACCTCCTCGCGGCGTGCGATGGTTCGCGATCGCTGGTCTATCTCAATGATCAGTCCGGGCGGTTCGAGGAGGTCGGCATCCCATGGGGCTTGGCGTATGACCGGAACGGCGGCGCGGTGCGAACGTTGGGGCTCGATGCCGGTTGGCTGCCGCTCGGTGTTGGCAGGATCCCGCGCGACACGGCTCCGCTGATCGCCATGGGGCGTACGGGCAACGTCCCGAATGCGATGTGGCTTCGCCCCTCACCCGCTGAACCGTGGACCGATCTCGCCTGGTCCGTCGGGATTGGCCGGCCCTCGCGGCTGGTCTGCACCTGGGGCGTGCGGTTCGTCGATCTCGATCTCGATGGTCGGCCTGACCTCGTCACGGCGAATGGTCAACTCCAGCCGGGACTCGAGGTGCTGCAAACGAGCCAGACCCGGGAACAGCCGCCGCAGATTTACCGGGGACGATCCGAGCAACCCTGGTCATACGACTTGCTCACCGAACGGGAAACCGGGGCGGCCGCGCAAGCGCCCTTGGCGGCCCGAGGCGTCAACGCCACGGACTTTGATGGGGATGGCGACGTCGATCTGCTGTTCACCACGAACGGCGGCCCGCCGCGGCTGTTGCGGAACGATCAATCGTACGGACACCATCAGTTGCGGATCGACCCGCGCGGGCGTCATGGTGCACGCGATCCGCGCGGCGTATCCGTCACGTTGCCCGATGTCAGTCCGACCCTGCACGCCGGACTGCAACCGGTCGGCGGGTATCTCACGCAGCATGGAGGCACGCAGCAACTTGGTCTCGGGATGATTTCCACGGTCCCCCGGCTGCTGATTCACTGGCCCGATGGCACCACGCAGGAAGTCTTGAACCCGCCGCTCGATCGCGTCTTGACGATCGTGCAACCGCGCGCCGCGGCGAAGGTCACCGAACAGGGGCCGCCCTCCGTGGAAGGGCGCGCCCCCGCATCATGACACCCGATCGGCCGTTGCCGAAGCAGTCCGCCGCCTCGCGCCGACGTTGGCTTGGCGGGTTATGTGTCATTGGTCTGGTGATCGGATGGGCCGCGCTGCGGGAATGGCGTACCCCGGACGAACTGGCCGACCGGGCGGAAGCGGCGCTCGCGGCGCATGATGAGGCCGCCGCGCGGCGGTGGATCGACCGGTTGTTGCGGACGGACGCCCGGTCCGCGCGGGGCTGGTGGCTGAAGGGACAACTCGCCGAACGCGCGGGACGGTTGCGCGACGCGCTGGCGGCGTATGAGCAGGTCTCGCGGGACGACCCGCGCTGGTTCATCCAGGCGAATGAACGGGCCGGAGCGCTCGCCCTTTTGAAACTGCGCGATCCCGAGGAGGCCGAGCGTTGGTTCGAGCGCGTGTTGGAGGTCGATGCCGATTCGCGGATCGCTCATGCGCAACTGGCGGACATACTCGGCCGGCAATCGCGGTGCTGGGAAGCGCTGCCGCATCGGTTGGCGCTGGCCCGACATACTCCGGCGACCGCGGCGGAGCTCTATGTCATCGTTTTGGGCGATCGGGCGCTGGACGATCCGGCGCGGATCATCGACTTTCATCGCGCGGCACCCAACGACCCAGGCGCGCGGCTGGCTTACGGTCGGCTCTTGGCGGAACAAGGCGAGCGGGCGGCGGCGATCGCACTCCTGCGGCAGGCGGCGGCATCACCGGCTCACCGAGCCGAGGCCTGCGCGCGATGGGGGATGTTGCTGGTCGGAGACGAACCCACCGTCGGCAACGCCGCTGAAATTTCCGCGTGGCAAACCATGGCGGCGGAGAGCACGGAGCATCCCGGCGTGTGGGAGGCCCGGGGATTATTGGCGGAAACCCGCGAGGACTGGCGTCAGGCGGCGGAATGTTACGTCACCGCCGCCCGACTCGATGCCGAACGCTCGGCCGTCTTCTATCGCTTGGGTCGCATCTTGGTCCGACTGGATCAGACCGTCGCCGCCGAGCCGTGTCTCGAACGGGCCCGCCGGCTGGACGCCTACGTCAAGCAAGCCGAGTTGGCCTATCGCGTCGGCGAGCGGCAACACCTGCGCGAGGTCGTCGCGGCCGCCGAAGCCTGCGGGCTCGAGCTCGAAGCCTGGAGTTGGGCGCGACGGCTGCACACCGAAGCGCCCGATGCGACCACCGCCGACTTGGTGGCGCGGCTGGAAGCGGCGCTCCCCGAACGAATCGAGGGTCGGTCCGCGCCGCGGTTCAATCCCGCGCTTTCGCTCGATTTGAAATCCCTCGTCGCACCGATACCCTCGAGCACCGAAACGCCGCCGCTCGCCGCGCCGACCGAGGACGTTCCGCTGGTCTTCGCGGAAACCACGCTCGACTTTCGGTATGACAACGGCGGCGATCCCGATCGCGGGTTGGTCCACATGTACGAGATCACCGGCGGCGGTGTCGCGGTGCTCGACTACGATTTGGATCTCGAACCCGATCTCCATTTCCCCCAAGGAGGCGATTGGGCCGCGGGGGACTTACGTCCGGAACTCGATCGCCTCTATCGAAACCGCGGCGCGGGGCGATTGGTGGACGTGACGACCGCCGCCCGGCTGCGCGAGCCCGGCTTCAGCGTGGGAGCGACCGTCGGCGATTACGACCACGATGGCTTCCCCGATCTATATGTCACCAACGCCGGACCCAACCGGTTTTTTCGGAATCTTGGCGACGGGACGTTCGTCGAAGCCACGGCCGATGTTGGGCTGATCGATCACGACTACAGCGCCAGCGCGGTCTTCGCCGACCTGTCCGGCGACGGGCTCCCCGATCTGTACGTCGTCAACTACCTCGCGGGGGACGACCTGTGGACCCGGGTCTGCGGGAGAGCCGATGGGATTTCGCGATCGTGTCTGCCGCAGGCGTTCCCCGCGGCGGTCGATCGGTTCTGGCTCAACCTGGGCGATGGCCGTTTCGCGGACGAGACCGTCCGCGCGGGGCTCGCGGATGTGGCCGGCAAAGGCTTGGGGGTGATCGCCGCCGACTTCGCCGAGCGGGGCCAACTCGACTTGTACGTCGCGAACGATGTCGGTCCCAATTTCCTGTGGGAACGAACCGCGGTCGATGAGTCCGGCGTGCCGCGGTTTCGGGAAACGGGGCTCTTGGCGGGAGTCGCGGTCGATGGCGTGGGGCGGGCCATGTCCTCGATGGGGGTCGCGGCGGGGGACGCGGACGGGGACGGCCGGCTCGACCTCTTCGTCACCAACTTCGAGCAGGAGGCCAGTTCCGGCTATCGCCAGATCGCGCCGCTGCAATTCGTCGACGTGACCCGCGAATGGGGGCTGGTCGACGCGCCGCTCGAACTGGTCGGCTGGGGGACCCAATGGTTCGACGCCGAGCTCGATGGCCGGTTGGATCTCGCCCTCACCAACGGCCATGTCAACAACCTGACCGACCACGGCAAACCCTACCGGATGCCGTCGCGGCTCTATCGTGCCGCGGGGAACGGCCGGCTGACGCTCGATCGGTCGCGCCCCACCGACGACTACTTTACGCGGCCGGTCTTGGGTCGCGGGATGGTCCGCTGGGATGGCGATCGTGATGGTCGTGAAGATCTTGTCGTGACCCATCTCGATCAGCCCCCGGCGCTCTTATGGAACCGCACGGAGACAACGCATCACGGCGTGGGGTTCGTGCTGACCGCCCTCCATGGAGCCCGTGACGCGATTGGCGCGACGGTCGCCATCACGACATCCCAAGGTTCGTTCCATCGGCAACTGACGGCGGGCGATGGGAACCAGGGGGCGAATCAGCGTCGGCTCGGGTTCGGGCTGGGGACCGACGAACAGGTGCGCGAAGTCACGATCCGTTGGCCCGACGGCACGCGGCAGTCGGTCGGCCCGTTGCCGGTCGATGCCGAGTATCGCTGGATCCAAGGGCGTTCGCCGCAGCGTCTGTTTGATTGGCGGCGCGCGGTCACTCTTCGCGAATCACCAGTCGCTGATTGACTTCGATCGGCCCCGCGATGGTTTGCGTTTGGCCGCTCGGCCAGCGGACTTCGACGGCTTCCACAGCCGTCGCGTCCCCCAACCCGAAATACAACGGAACCAGACCTTGGGAGAGATAGCCCGTCTTGCCGTCGTGCACCTTGAGAAAGGAATTCGTCGACGTCTTGACGGTCACCAGCGAACCGAGCCCGTCGCGATTCGAGGCCGCGCCGATCAGGCCGATCTGCAACCATCGCGGGGCCGGCGTGGTGTCCGACAAATTGCTGATCAGGACCATCGGCTCCGACCCGAAGTCGTTCGTCACGATGTCGAGATCGCCGTCGCCATCGAGATCGAAGATCACCGAAGAGCGGGAGCCGATCGACGACCAGACGCTGACGCGGCCGCTGCGATCCTTGCAGTCGATGTGGTCCTTGTCGGGCCCGTCGCAATCGACGGTGAACCAGGGCACCGCCGTCCGACCATCGGGTCGCGGTTCGACGCCCACGGCGAACTCCGCATCGACGAAACGCTGGCCCGCTTCGTTGAGGAGCAGCGAGTTCACGGCATAGCGGAACGGGAAATTCATCGCCGACGTGAGGAAGGCGTCGTCGTAGCCGTCGGCGTTGAGGTCCCCCACGCTGAAGCCCCACGGCCAGTAGTTCTCCGCCCCGACCGCGTCGGAAATCTCCTCGTAAGCATCGGGCCCCGTGCCGCGAAACAAGGCGTTCCCCCAGACGCTTTGACCGTTCGTCAACAGCAGCGACTCGGGCCAGATCATCTCGGCCTTCGCCTTTTCCCGGTCGACCCCCACCTGCTGGCTCATGTCGGAATGCATGTCGGTGAGATAAAGATCGAGCTGGCCGTCGTTGTCGAAGTCGAAGACCTTGACCCCCATCGCCCCCCACGGCGTCTTCGGGAAGACTTCGCGGCTCCGTTTCCGAAAGGTCTTCCCCTCGACGTTCTCGTAGTATTCGTCGTGTCCCTGCATGCTGAGGACATACAGGTCAAGCCAGCCGTCGCGGTTGGCGTCGAGCGGCGTGGCGTCTCCCGTCCAACTCTCGTCGATCAGCCCCGTCGCCGCCGTCACGTCCTCGAACTTGAGCTCCCCCAAATTGCGATAGAGAACGCTCCGCTCGTTGCGTTCTTCGGGCTTCAAATGCCCGGCGAAGGCGTCGGCATGGGCCGCGTAGTTCCCTTCGGGACGCAAGGTCTCCGTCGTGTAGACCCCGACATTGCAGACGAACAAGTCGAGTAGCCCGTCGCGATCGTAATCGAAGCAGACGGTTCCCGAAGAGTGGGCCGAATGTCCCACGCCGGCCGTCGCCGTCACATCAGTGAACCGGCCCCCGCCGTCGTTCCGGAACAGCACGTTCCCGCCACGGACGGTGGTGACATACAGGTCGGGATCGCCGTCATTGTCGAGATCGGCGAACGTCCCCGTCACCCCGATCCGCTCGGCGAGCGCGACGCCGGCCGTGGCGGTGATGTCGGTGAATTTCCCGTACCCCAGGTTCCTCCAGAGCTGGTTGCCCCCCAACTGCGAGACGAAGTAGAGATCGATCAACCCATCGCCGTCGACGTCCGCCGGGACCACGCCAGTTCCATGATCGTAGTGGGTCGCCTGATAGGCTTTCGCGGCGTCGGGGACCACGCGGTTGACGAACGTGATGCCGCTCGCGGTTCGCTCGTCCCGGAAGGTGAACTGATGCCGGACCGAGGAGTTCGCCACCGCCGCGCGCTGCGCGGCCGCCCGTTCGGTGAGCCAGGGGGGATTCATGATTTCGTCGGGGACCGGCTTCAGTTCCGCCAGCACCGTCCGCATATCGGCTTCCAGCGCGGACAGTCCCGCCGTGGTGAGCCCATCGTAGTAGCCGCGAATCGTCCCCTGCTGATCGATCAGGACGGTCTGCGAGCTATGCAGAATCGGCATCGCGGTGACGGTCGGATCGTCCTGCACGGGAACCTTGAAGCCGTCGCGGCATAGGGTCCAGAGCGCCTCGCGCGGTCCGGTCACGAAATCCCACGACGCCGTGTCGAGGCCGCGTTCCTGGGCATAACGCGACAAGACTTCCGGCGTGTCGCGTTCGGGATCGACCGAGAAACTGGCGAACCGGACCAATCCCGCGGCCAATTCCGACTTCATGATTTGCGCCAGCTCGGCAAGTTTCGCCGTCTGCTGCGGGCAGGTTGCGGTGCAGCTCGTGAAGATGAAGTTGGCGACCCACACCTTGCCGTAGTACCGTCGCGACGACAGTTCCGCGCCCGATTGATCGGTGAGGGAAAAGGGGGGAAGTGGATGCAGCACCCGGGGCGTGGGGGGCCGGGCGGCGACGGACGGTTTGGCGGGTTCGACTATCGTTGCGTCAGACGTGGATGGTGCCGCAGGCGTGGGTTTCGACGGACGGCACCCCGTCGCCAACCACGCGCTGCCCACCAACAACCAAGCGATGGAGAAGGTCGTCGGGCGGGTCCATGCAGATCGGTGACGGGACATGCGATCGCTCCTTACTCCCGCCGGACGGCTCGTCCGACAAGTGGCTCCCGGGTCGCGGCGGCTGCGGCGACCACAGTTGGAAAATCGGCGACGGGGAGCAGGTCGAACGCCCCCGCCAATCGAGAATGCTCACCACCGCAGAAGGGACTGCCTTCGTAAGTCCATCGTCCGACCGACAACGGCGGCAGCGCGACCTCGAAACGCATCCCCGGCACCGCGATCTGTTCGGCCCCTTTCGCGGGAAGTCCCCACGTATAGACATAGTCGAGACTCGTCAGCCGGATCGTCACGGGATGATCGGCGGGCAGAATGAACCGCCCGTCCGTCAGCCAGTCATCCGACGATCCCAACACGTGATCCCGTCCGGGATGACGCATCCGCCACGCGAACCGTTCGCCGATCAACTCGACCTCGTACGGCTCCGGAAGAGGAGTCAAGACGGCGGATGGCGTCGCGACACGAGCCGTGTCCGGCGACGCTTCCAAGAGTTCGCTGTCGCCGTCCATGGCCATCACGCCGCATGCGGTCAGACCCAAAGTCATGACCAACGGCATCAGCTGGCTTCGCGGCCAGACGCCCCGTGTCGTCATGGCCGGACCTCGCGGGTCGATGTTCCCTCGGCATTCGTGGTCGCGTCGTTTCCTTGCGGCGAGACTTCGCGAACGACCCGGAAGCCGACGATGCAATTCCGCAGTTCGGGGCCCAACCCCACGCGATCGGCCGACCGCGTGAACATCGTCAGACTGAGGAACGAGCCCCCCCGCACGATCCGCGATCCCGGGGTCATCGGCTCATCCGGATCACTCAAGGGACGACCGTCATACCCCGTGTCCGGCCAACGATCGGCACACCACTCGAATACGTTACCGTGCATGTCAAACAGGCCGAACGGGTTGGGGCGATAGGTCGCCACCGGGGCGGTGAAGGCGTAGCCATCGTTCCACGCGACCGACCAGGTCGCGAACGGGTAGAGCCGTTCCAGATTGACGTCACACAAATTGCAAGACTGCCGGATCGAATCGAGATCGTCCCCCGTGCTCCACTTGGTAGTGGTCCCGGCCCGGCAGGCATATTCCCATTCCTCTTCAGTCGGCAGGCGATGCGTCTCGCCGGTCGTCTGCGTCAACCACCGGCAAAACGCCTCGGCGTCCTCGACCGCGACATTGATGACCGGATGCTCGTCGGACTGTTCGAAGCCGGTCTGTCGCCAGGAACTATCGATGTCGGGTTCGAGTCGCTGCGTCTTGGCGTTGTAGGCGAAGCCCCCCTTCTCGCGCTCCGCCAGAGTTTTGTAGCCGGTGGCTTCGACGAACCGGCGAAACTCGCCCCGGGTGACTTCGGTTTGGCCCAGCTCGAAGGGTGTGGTGATCTCGACGTCGATCTGAGGCTGCTCGTCCGGGCGGGCCTCCTGATCGTCGGCAGGCGAGCCCATCCGGAACTTGCCCGCCGGAATGGTGACGAACCGCATGCCGAGGGAATTCGTCGTCACGCGCAGCCTGGTGGGAATCGCCGCGAGCCGCTCCGCCAGAGGGAGTTCCGCTTCCGGTGGCTGTTCGAGCGGGGAATCTTTGTCGACCGCTTGTTGTGCGGTGCCGGCGGTCGCGTTCGCGAAGGAGTCCAATCCGCGTTCGCAACCGCTGACGCAGATCGCCAACATCGCGACACCGAGCAGCGCCACCATCGTCAGGATGCCGTGATTGACGACGTGGAACCGGCCGTCGGAGGAGTGGTTGGAACGCGCCATGCATCGACCCTCGACGGAAACGGGATCCCAACGAACTGGCCAGACGTTCCGACCATTGGGGGAACGGCCCGCGATCCAGCCGAGCGGCCATGAATGATGCAATTTCGTTGCCATGATCGGTCTCCGAGCGTCTCTGACCGGAACGCCAAGTGCGGTTTGCGAACTCGAGCGGTCCAGCGGGGACTGCGTGAGCACCCGTGGATTCGGCATTGGAGCCTTGTAAAGCAACGTTGATCGCATGCTCGGCTTTTGGTTCGTCGGTGACGACGGCTCAGGTCAACGGTCCCTCGGGCAACGGTAAGCAACTTCGCCGTGAGCTGACTCCGGGGTGGACGCTCAGTCGGCGGGCATCGATGCACCGTCGGCATGCAAGCCTATCGGTCTCCGACTGAGAACCTCGTGGACGAATTGACGAGAACGCCCTGTTTCCCGGCGTGACGACGCGGGAACCGAAAAAAGAATTTCCGGCACATGGGTTGCGTTTTATGTGTTTTGTGTACAATAGACATCACTCGCCGTGCAATGTCCAGAGTCGGTCGACCCGTATGACGCGGGGTCGACAAGCTACGGATGGCGCGACGTGGTCTCATCGCCTCGTCGCCACGCCCCGGTTTCTCGGAGTGTGGCGACGGATCCTCTCGCTCGTCTCGTGCCACGATCAACACCCGTATTCCCACCAAGGAGCGTGTCATGGCTCCCGTCGGTGACGTGCCTGTCGACACGGCGACCCAGCCTGCCGCCGATCCCGCCACCGGTCCGGCCGATCGTTGGGGCTCGTGGCTCGCCATCTCGTTCTTGAGCGGCTTGGCGGCCCTCTTGGCGTGGCCTGGGGTGATGACCTTGGATGGCCGCTTTCCGGTCGAGAACCTCTCGGTCGAGATGACCAACCGCATTCGCAACAACGCCGACGACCCGGTGGCCTGGGCCCAGGAACGGACGAATCGTTGGTCCTCGCTGGCCAAGACTTCCGCAAGTTGTCTGGCGGTCTTTGGTGGGATCTTCGGCGGCTTGATGGGCGGGGCGATCGGGGCCCGTCGCTGGTGGTCCCCCAAGTATGCCCTCCTTGGTCTGATCTGCGGTGTGGGGGCCGGTATTGGTGGCGGTGTGCTCGAATCCACGCTCCTCATCCGCCTGGAAAAAGCCGGGCTCGACCCGCTCTTGCTGACGGCGCTCGGTCATGCGGTCGCCTGGGGATGTCTCGCAACGGCGCTCGTGGTGGTCATGCGTTGGGTCCAGGGCCGCGCCTCGGGGTTGATGGCCCAACTTGCCCGCGTGTGGGGTGCCGCCGCCGCCACCGCGTTGATCTATGCCCTCGTCGCCGCGATCGCCTTTCAGATGCTCCGCTCCGATCTGCCGATTCCGGAAGGGGCCGGCAACAAATTGCTGTTTCTACTGCTGGGGGCATGGGCCTTGGGGGCGGCCTTGCTGCGTCCAATCACGCCGCGCCAGCGCGTCGCTGCGGCGGCCGCGACTGAAACCGTGATGACGGAGGGGGTCGCCCCGACCTGATGACCGCGGTGACAAACCGGCTCACGGATCGCAGGGGAGGCGGCTCTGGATGTTCCTTGTAAGGCTGACTGGTTGGACTTTTCTCTCTGCGTCACGGTGATGCCGGAGAGTCATTCCTAGAGGAAGGGGTCTGAGATGAAGCAGGAACGGCCACGGACGTTCTTCGGGCGACTGCTGCGGCAGGCGCGCGGGTTCACGTTGATCGAACTGTTGGTGGTGATCGCGATCATCGCGATTTTGATCGCGCTGTTGCTGCCGGCGGTTCAGCAGGCCCGCGAAGCGGCGCGGCGGACCCAATGCCGCAACAACATGAAGCAACTGGGGCTCGCGCTGCACAACTACCACGACACCCACAACACGTTCCCGCTGGGGAACCATGCGAACTACCTGGGCAACTGGCGATTGTCGATCCTGCCGATGATCGATCAAGCGAACGTCTACAACAACGTGACCTTTACCAATGTTCCCGGCAATTTCACCGCCTGGGTCACGCCGCCGGGCTATGGCGCCAACGCCGTGCTGCGCGGGTTGATCGTTCCCGGCTACAACTGCCCGTCCAGCGCCCTGCCGCGGAACTCGACCTTGGGGGTCATGAACAATTTCGACAATGGCCAGACGATGGACTACGTCGGGATCTCGGGCGGGGTCGATGAGCTGGCGCCGAACCGCTGGGATCCGTCCGGTCAAGGGCTGTGCACCGACATCGTCTACTCGGGTCGCATGTGTCACAACGGGCTCTTGCCCGCGCTCCGCAATCGGAACATGAAGGACGCTACCGACGGCACCTCGAACACGATGCTCGTCGGCGAACAGTCGGGGGCCCTCAACAACGTTGACGTTCGCGCCAATTACTGGGGCGGCTGGAACGGGACCAGCCTCGGACGGACCGTCTTTCCCGCCGTGACCGGTTGCGAGATCGTCAACGGGATCACCACCGTCCGGTACCGGATCAACGCCACGAGCGCGCCGAGCGGCAACCAACCGTGGTACCTCAACACCGTGCTGAACTCGTATCACACCGGCGGCTGCCATGCCCTGCTGGCCGACGGTTCGGTCCGGTTCCTCTCGGAAAATATGAACCTGCCGACCCTGATCAATCTGACCGTCATGAACGACGGCCGGACGATCGGTGACTTCTAACTTTCGCCAAGCGACGGGTCGGTCCGACCGCGCGCCCCTCAAACGATTGTGTGACTACGGATGTCATCCGGCATCCGTCGTCACAGTAACTGAACTCGTCTCCGTCGCGATCCATCCATCGTTCGCGATATCGCATGGTTGTCAGGAGCCTTCGGATGAAATCGTTCTGGTTGCCCGCCGCCGTGCTGCTCGGCGTCCTTGCGACGACGGGTTGCGGGAAATCGGGGCCCCCCAAGTTCCCGGTCGCCGGGAAAGTCACCTTCAAAGGGACGCCGGTGTCGGAAGGGATGATCACCTTCTTCCGGCAAGACGACGGGGCCTACGCCGCGATGATCGACGGCAGCGGCAGTTACGTGGTCGATGCCGGCCTGCGTGAGGGGCAGTATCGAGTCTATATCGAACCCCCGCCGAGCATCCTGACTCCGCCCCCCCCCGGGCGGACCTCCGAAGGACAAGCCGAAGGTCAATGAAAATTTTCCCGAGAAGTATCGGCAAGCGTCGACCAGTGGGTTGTTGGTGACGGTCGAACCGAAATCCTCCGGGAATACCTTCGAGTTTGACATGAAGCCTTAAGCCTGCCCGGACCATCCCGTGCTTCCGAATCGCGGGATGGCTGCGGATTCCGGATTCGATCTGATGCTTGGCCGACGCTCCGCGCGCTGGTGTGCGTTGTTGTTGTGCGTCGTGGTGTGTGCCGCGGCGGCGGCATGGGGTCTGTCCGGACCACGGGTCGATGTGCGCGAGACTCTGCACCGGGCGCGGTCGGCGTTTCGCGCGCAGGATCACACCGCCGCGCTGCGGCTTGCCTCCGAGATTCTCGCCGTCGCTCCCGATGAGACATCGGCCCTGATTCTTGCCGGCGGCGCCGAAGCGGCACAACGTCGCCCGGTCGAGGCTTGGTCGCACTACAAAAGGTTACCGCCACCGACCACCCCATCATTGGCCGCAGCGACTTGTGTCGCCGCGCATTTGCGATTCTTCGATCTCCTTCATCCGGGCGATGCCGAGCGGCTCTATCGTGACGTCTTGAGGTACGAGCCCCGGCACCTCGCCGCGAACAGCGGCTTGGCCAACTTGCTCGGGCTGACCGGCCGTCGGTGGGAGGCGATCCCCCCGACTTTGGAGTTGATCCGCCAGGGCCAGTGTACGACGAACCAATTGATTCTGATCGGGTCGGAGTCCGGGGGACATGAGGACTACGACTTGTTGGCCCGCTGTGTGGAGGCGGCCCCCGAAGATCCGATCGCGGCGTTGGGGATGGCGTGGCAAGCCCGGCATCGCGGCGAACACGCCGAGGCGCTGCGGTGGGTCGAACAGGCCCTCCGGTTCGATCGCGCCCTGCTTTCGGCACACGTTTTCAAGGGGACGTTGCTCGTCGAATCCGAGGCGGTCCCGTCCATCGTGCAAGCATGGCACACCGCCGTTCCGGCAGCGGCGGAAGACCATCCCGAACTGTGGTTGGCCCGGGGGCATCTGGCGCGGCTGGCGGGCGCCGATGACGTGGCGATCCGCTGCTACTGGGAAACGATTCGCCGCAACCCGAACTACCGCGAAGCGCTGCATCAAGTGTCGCAGGCGCTGATTCGCGAGGGCGCCGCGGCTCGCGCGCAACCGTTCGTCGACCGCATCGCGGGCCTGCAGCGACTGAAAGAGGCCGAGGCGGTCCTGTTCGAGGGGGTTCAGGAATCGACGAAGCCGATCCAACAGGTTGCCGAACGATTGGAGCGGTTGGGGCGCTTCTGGGAAGCCTGGGGCTGGTGCCGGCAGGCGCTCGAGATCGATCCCCAAGCCCGCTGGCCGGAACTGGTCATGCGCCGCTTTCGCAGCCGACTCACCGCCGAAACCCCGCTCACCGCCTGGGAGTTCAATCCCGCAAGCGAGGTGGATTTGTCCGCTTACCCGTGGTCGCCCGAGGTGATTGGCCGGATCCCCACACCGTCCGCGCCGGCCGTGCTCCCGCCCTCGTCGGAGACGATCACCTTCCGCGACGACGCCGCCGCCGTCGGAATCGACTTCCATGACTTTAACAACGCGACGACCGCGGAACCGGGGCAGCGGATGTACGAATTCTCCGGCGGCGGCGTCGCGGCTTGCGACCTCGACCTCGATGGCTGGTGCGAGCTCTATTTCACGCAAGGTTGCGACTGGCCCCCCACCACGAGCCGTACCAACCACCTCGATCGGCTCGTTCGCCACACCGGCGCGGGTCGCTTCGTCGATGTGACTGAGTTGGCGCGGATCACGGAGCCCGGCTTCAGCCAGGGGCTCGCGACCGGCGACTATGACAACGACGGCTTCTCCGATCTTTACGTCGCCAACATCGGCGGCAACCGGCTCTTCCGGAATCTGGGGGATGGGACCTTCGAAGACGCGACAGCCGCCCTCCCGCCCGATCCCCAGCGGTGGACCACCAGCGTCGCCTTCGCCGATCTGAACGGCGACACCTGGCCCGACATCTACGCGGCGAACTATTTGGAGGGGCCCGACATCTTCGAGCGGATGTGCCAGCATAAAGATGGAGTCCCGCGGATGTGCGCGCCGTTCGATTTTCCTGGTTCGCAGGATCAATTTCTGTGGAATCAGGGAGACGGCACGTTCTGCGACGCCACGTCGGAAGCCGGCTTCGTGGTCCCGCACGGGAAGGGGCTCGGCGTCTTGGTGGCCGACTTCGAGCATCGCGGCCGACTGGACGTTTTCGTCGCCAACGACCTCGTCCCCAATTTCTACTTCTCCAACCAGACCGCGGAGCGGGGGGCCGCGCCACGTTTCGAGGAGCGCGGATTGCTGAACGGCGTCGCCTTCAACGCGGCGGGACAAGCCCAGGGCTGCATGGGGATCGCCGCGGACGATCTGGACGGCGATCAGCGGCTCGATCTCCTCGTGACGAACTTCTACATGGAGCCCAACGTCCTCTATCTCCAAGAGTCGGCCGGCGGGTTTCGCGATGCGACGCAGGCCTCCGGCCTCGTCGGACCGAGTCTGACCGTCCTCGGTTTCGGCACGCAAACGGTTGACGCCGATCTCGATGGTCGCCGCGATTTGTTGGTGACCAACGGGCATGTCGATGATCACCGGGCTTACGGTCAACCCTACGGCATGCCCGCGCAGGTCTTTCGCGGCTACGGGGACGGGCGGTTCGCGGAGCTCCCCGCCGCCTCCGTCGGGCCATTCTTCGAAGAGCTCCGGTTGGGTCGTGGCATGGCCCGTTTGGACTGGAATCGCGACGGCCGCGAGGATGTCGCCATCACACATCTGGAATCCCCCGCCGCGTTGTTGACGAACACTTCAACGACCACGGGTCACGCGCTGGCGCTCCACCTCCGCGGCGTGAATGGTGATCGCGATGCGATCGGCGCGCGGGTCAGCGTCACCACGCCCGGTGGTCGACAAACTCGGCAAATCACGGCGGGCGACGGTTATCAGGCGAACAATCAGCGTCAGTTGGTCTTCGGGTTGGGGACCGCCATCGAAGCCGCGGCGGTCGAGATCGATTGGCCCAGCGGTCACCGGCAGACCTTTGAACATGTCGCCGCCGGTCGTGAATGGCTGGCGGTGGAAACACGAACCGAGTTGCTCAGTTATGGACCGCCGTTTGTCATACCGGAAGTCACGCAGCTCTCTTGGCGAGCCCCTTGGTCCTCCGGGACGATGTCGAGGTCACTCCGGAAACCACGTTCGCCGAACCCCGATAGCCATGCCACATCCCGGTCAACAGGAACCGATTCATGACGAACAGACTCTGTGCCGGACCGCGGACGCGACGGGAATTTCTGCGCATCGGGACATTGGCCCTTGGGGGGATCACCCTGCCGCAGCTCATGGCCCAACGGGCCGCCGCCGGAACCACCTCCGCCGACACCTGTGTGATCATGTTCTGGATGTGGGGCGGCCCGAGCCAACTGGAGACGTACGACCTCAAACCGAACGCTCCGAGCGAGTACCGCGGTCCGTTCTCGCCGATCGCCACCAACGTCCCGGGGCTCGATCTGTGCGAATTGATGCCGCTGCAGGCCCGCATCGCCGACAAGCTGTCCGTCATCCGCTCGCTCCATCACGAGATGGCGGCTCATAACGACGGCAGCATCGAAGTCCTGACGGGCAAGACTCCTTCGGTCCCCGACGCCACCTCCCAAGCGCGGTCGGAACATCCCGATTTCGGCATGATCGCCGCCCGGATGCGCGGGCCGCGGGCCGACGGAATGCCGCGGTATGTCGGCGTCAACAAGGCCCCGTTCATGACGCTGCCGCAATACCTTGGGTTGGCGTCGCGGGCCTTCGAGACGGGGGA